>JAFWCS010000239.1 GCA_017534365.1 Clostridia bacterium
CGATTTATCTTGACTGCCGGCTCAAAACCATATATAATATGAGCCAGAACATCACCGAACGGAGGCAAGCATGGAGCTGCAGATCATAGCCCGCATTCATACCGATCTGCCGACGAAATTCGGCATCCCGCGCCAGAGCGGCCTGGTGGACGCGCTGGAGGGAACGATCGTTTTTGAGCCGGAATACCGCAAGCCCGAGGCGCTGCGCGGCATCGAGGGCTTTAGCCACATCTGGCTGCTCTGGGAATTCTCCGCCTGCAGCGACGCGCCCTGGCGGCCGACCGTGCGCCCGCCGCGCCTGGGCGGCAACACACGCATGGGCGTATTCGCCACCCGCTCCCCCTACCGGCCGAACAGCATCGGCCTCTCCTGCGTGCGGCTGCTGGGCGTGGAGCACACGGCGGAGCAGGGCACGGTGCTGCACGTTTGCGGCGCCGATCTGATGGACGGCACGCCGATCTTCGACATCAAGCCCTATCTCCCCTACGCGGACGCGCATCCGGATGCGCGCGGCGGGTTTGCCGCAGGCGCGCCGGAACCGCTGCGGGTCGCATTCGCAGACGGCGCCGAAGCGCGGATCCCGCCCGCAAAGCTGGAAGCGCTGCGCGGGCTGCTTGCGCAGGACCCCCGCCCAGCCTATCAGGCCGACGCGGCGCGGATCTACGGCGTGCCCTTTGCGGGGCTGGACGTGCGCTTCCGCGTGGACGGCGATCTGCTGACCGTGGTCGAAGTGATCCCTGCGCCCGCGCATGCATAATTTCCGCCGCGCCGGGCAGGCTTTCTATGGAAGAAATTCAGACAATTTCGCCGTTCTGTATATTGCATTTTCGATTTGTTCGTGCTAAAATAGCAAAAATTTATCAAAGGAAGGTTCCAATCATGAAAAAGATCATTTCCAAGAGAGAATACGATACCGATGCGTCCAAGCTGATCGAGAAGCGCACCTGCGGCGTGTTCGGCGATCCCGCCGGTTACGAAGAGTCCCTGTATCAGACCGAGAAGGGCTACTACTTCCTCTATGTCAACGGCGGCGAAGACTCCCCCTACAAGAAGGAAGACATCAAGTGCGTTTCCGCTGCGAAGGCGGAGGCCTGGCTCAACAACAAATAATAAAACGCCTGCAGCCGCCCGATCAGATCGGACGGCTGTTTTCGTTGCGCGCAAAGGAGAACGTTATGCTGTATCAGATCGACCGGATTCGCGCCCGCGGCGTTGAAACCGGATATCTCCGCTTCGGCACGGGGCCGCAGCCGCTGGTCATCCTGCCGGGGCTGAGCGTCCGGCGGGTCAGGGAATCCGCGGCCGAGGTGGCGAATCAATACCGCAGCCTGGCAGCGGATTTCACGCTCTACGTGCTCGACCGGCGCGAGGACCTGCCTGCAGAGTATTCGTTCGCCGCCATGACGCGGGATGTCGCCGATGCGCTGGAAGCGCTCGGACTGCAGGAAATCTGCCTCTTCGGCGCGTCACAGGGCGGGATGATCGCCATGGCGCTGACGCGCGAGCAGCCGGGGCTGGTGCGCCGTCTGGCAGTCGGCGCCTCCGCCGCGCGCATGGATGCAGCCCGATCCGCCGTGATTGAAGGCTGGGTCCGGCTGGCGCGCGCGCAGGACGCTGCCGGTCTGTTTGACGCATTTGCGCAGGCGCTTTATCCCGCCGCTTTCTATGACACGATCTGGCCGATGCTGCCGGTCGTTGCCGCCGAAGCGACGGCGGAGGATCTGGGGCGCTTCTGCATCCTGGCGCAGGCGACGCAGGCATTCGACCTGCTGCCGCGGCTGCCGGAGATCCGCTGCCCCTTCTTTTCGATCGACGCGGCGGACGACGCCGTCCTCGGCGCGGATGCAGGCGCAGAGATCGCCGCCGCCATGCGGGATGCGCCGCTGTTTGAGCGGCAGACCCTCAGCGGCTTCGGCCACGCCGCCTTCGACACCGCGCCGGATTTCAAAGAACGGCTGGGCGCCTTTTTTCGGGCGCAGCGATCCGGATGCGGCGAATGAACCGGGAAATAAAGAAGCATAAAGAAAAATCCTGTCATTCTCAGAGAATAATGAAAACTGAAGACTGAAAAAAGAAAAATACAAAGCGAAAATCCTGCCGTTCGCACGACAGGATTTTCGCTTTGGCTGGGACGGCTGGATTTGAACCAGCGAATGCGGGAGTCAAAGTCCCGTGCCTTACCGCTTGGCTACGCCCCAAAATATAAAAGCGCCACCTGCAAAAAGCAAGTGGCGTTTTTCTGGGGTGGCTAGAGGGATTCGAACCCTCGACCTCCAGGGCCACAACCTGGCACTCTAACCAACTGAGCTATAACCACCATATATTTTGTGCGTTTTACAGCGCTTAGCAATTATATATTATAAAGAATTGTTTGTC
>JAFWCS010000240.1 GCA_017534365.1 Clostridia bacterium
CCTCGGGCGATTATCCCTCTGCCGCAGAGAAATATCTCTCCACGCCGGAAATGGCGGACATCCGCGCGCAGACCGACCGCTATTATCAGGCGCAGCTGCATGCGCGTGACAACATCGCCGCGCTGGCCGACGCCGGCGTCCAGATCTTCGACCTTGCGGAATACGACGTCCCGCTGATCGACGTGGGCGAAAGCTGGAATCAGCAGAACGGCGACTTCATCATCCAGCTCGATTCCACCTCCATGGGCGCGACGGCCGCGAACTGCGGCGAGACGCTGCCGGCGGGCTACGAGCAGCAGAATACGCACTGCAGCAATCCCGACCACAATCACATTTCGCCCGACAACATGATCGACGCCTCGACCGGTCTGTTTCCGGACACGACCTTCTATTTCAAAGGGAACCGCCACGATCTGACGCAGCACAACGATATCATCCTCAAGATCGCGATGGATCTGATCGCGCACGACGATCTGAAGGACGTCTTCACCGATCCGGAGCTGCCGCAGTTCCTGCCCGGACGCAACGTCTCCGAGCTCAAGCCGCTGCTCGCGCAGGCCAAGGCGCTTGACACGACCAAGCTGCCGCCCGCGAAGGCGGACGCCCTCAACGACGCGATCGTGCAGGCGGAAGACGTGCTCGCGCATACGGACGGCACGATGGAGGACATCGACGCGGCGTCGCAGGCGCTGACGGACGCGCTCGTCGCTGTCGGCGAAGCGAAGGTTGCAAAGGAGAAGGATCCGACCTTCCTGCGCAATCTCAGCGCATGGCTCTATGAGAACTTCGGTCCGAACGGATATTCCGAATTTCCCCGCGCGGGGCTGAAGAAGCTGTTTGACAAGCTGTTCGGCCGCTAAAGCCTCCCCGCTCATGATAAAGCAACCGCCGGCACGCCCTGAGACGTGCCGGCGATCCTTTTATTTGCTGTTTCGCTTATTGCTCCCGTTTCCCCCTGCGCGCCGCGCGGTCCTGCTCCTTCAGGAGCAGCAGGATATCGTCCGCCGCCTGCGCCGCTTCGGTAAACGAATTGTTTTTCCAGTAGCCTGCAGCCGCGCCGAGCAGCAGGAGCAGGAAGGACAGGACCTTTTCGGCCCAATCCGCCTCCCCCGCCGGCTCGGCGCCGAACAGCCGCAGGCCGACAGCAGTAAGCGCCGCGATCAGCAGCGCCAGCCGCAGCCAGGTGCCCGCTGTCACTTCACGCAGCGACAGCAGTGCCATTTGCAGTTTCTTCATAGAACCTCCCTGATTCTTTCTTCCAGCGTTTTGACACGCAGCTCGTTGACCGTCATGCGCTCCACGAGATTGTTGTGTTTGTTGACCTTGATCTCCAGCTGCTGCAGGCGGTAATTCGTCAGGCGCTGCGCAGCGAGGATCCCCGCAACGCAGCCCACTGCAGAGCCGAGAAACGAGAAAAACACGTCCCAATTCATTCCGGTCCCTCCCGTCGTCAGATGCCGCGCAGCAGGAGCTGGCGCAGTGATTCTCCGGCAAGGCTCTCGATCGTCAGCGCGCCGTCATTCAAATACAGCATATAAAGGTTGCCTTTGACAAACAACTTACTGCTCGAATCGTAGTTTTCGTCCAGGTAGTTGAGCCTGCATTCCTGAGAGGAGACAAAAAGCAGCGCCTCCCGGTTGCCGTCGATCACGTCCATGCTCTTGATGTTCAGCAGA
>JAFWCS010000023.1 GCA_017534365.1 Clostridia bacterium
AATTACAAAGATTGCAAGGGAAAAATCAAAATTCTCCGGAAAATCCGACAAAAACAGGATCGCGCGCAGCCCGCAGAATCCACCGGAACCCATCGGCGGGCGCGCCGGCGCTTCGCCTCCCCGGTGTAAGGGGAGGTGCCGCCGAACGGCGGCGGAGGGGTTGTTTCGCGGCGTTTCGCCGCGACGGCGCGCATGTATGCGCGCCCTACGGTGCGACGCCGTTGGCATGAGGTTGCCGACGGTGTGCGTAGGGCACGGATACATCCGTGCCGCCCGCGCGGGGTTTTACCGGTAAATTGTCAGTCGACGGCGGGCGGGTAGGGGCGGATAGCATCCGCCCGCAAAATCATCGGAAAGCCGACGGCGGGCAGTGTAGGGAACGCTGTTTCAGCGTTCCGCATGCGCCGCAGGCGCATCACTCCCTCCGCCTCGCTTTGCTCGACACCTCCCTCAGTGAGGGGGGGCTGTTTTTGCGCCGCCGGTTCCACTGAACATTCCGCCGGCAAACGCGCGGCGGCAAGCATATATGCTTGCCCTACGGTGTGTCGCCGAAAAACCGCAGCAGGGGTGCGGGCGGCAAAAGCCCCCCGTGCCGGCGGCACGGGGGGGTGAAATTCAGATGACGTCTTTAAAGACCTGTTCCACGATCCGCAGGCGGCCGAACAGCGCGCGGAAGAACGCGATCAGGCGGGCGAAGAAACCATTCTTCACTTCCACGATCTCGCGGTCGGCGATCTCGTTGCCCGCCTCGTCGACGGCAGGCACACCGGTCTGCGCGTCCACGACCTTGGCCGTCACGGTCACGCCCTCGCGCAGCTCGGAGAGTTTGATCTCCGACAGCGCCAGGCCGACGGAATCGATCCGCTGCAGCTCGTCGTTCAGATACCAGGCAATCGCCTGCCCTGCGCCGAGGTCGGTCGCTTCGGCCTTGAGCACGAGCGAATAGCGATAGGGCAGCTGCACCGTGCCGGGATTGCGCAGGATCTTCACGCCCGGCGTCACCGGATCGACCGGCGGCTCCTCATACGGCTCGCTCGCGAGCACCGCGCCGCAGACCGTGCAGATCTCTTCCTTCATGCCGCGGTCCAGATTCAGCACCCAGTAACCGCCGGTATGCGCCGCAAGCGGGATTTCCTCCGTGTAGCGATCTCCGCAGTCGCAGACCCAGAGGCGTTCGCCTGTCTGCTTGCAGGTCGCTTCGCGCACCACGGTCGCGGTATAGGCATGCACGTGGCACTGCAGGACCGCAAGCAGCGGATCGTTGCCGCTGCCGAGGGCGACGGCGTCAAAGTCCGTCTGCGTGCCCGCATAGTCCGCCTGCGCCAGCGCATCGCAGCCGGCAAAAGCGTCCGCGCCGATCTGCGCAACGCTCTTTGGAATCGAAACGGCGGTCAGACCGGCATTGTCCCGGAATGCGCCCGCCGCGATCGCGGTGACGGGCTTGTTGTTGATCTGCGCCGGGATCTCCGCCGCAGTGCGGCCGAATTCCAGACCGGTGATCTCAACCTCGCCCGGGACGTGCTCCCGATAGAACAGGCCGTCCACTGCGCGGCCGAGCGCCGCGGTGAGCGTCACGTCCCCGGCTGGCGTGAACGGGAAGGCGACGGCCTCCCCTGCCGCGTCGGCCCAATATTGCAGGCCGTAGCCTGCGGGCGCGGTGTAATCCGGCGCCGCGGCTTGCGCGCCGGCGGGCACCGTCTGCGTTGCGACGGTCTCGTCGTTCGCAAGGTAGGTCACGGTATAGGCATGTTCCGCGTAGCGCGCGGTGAAGGTCACGTCCGCGTCGCCCATGACGGTCGCTTCCGTCCAGACGCCGGCGGTCTCGGAATACCAGTCAACAAACAGGAAGCCGAGCTTCGCGGGGGCCTCGGGCGCAGGCACGGGCGCGCCGTAAGCATAGGTATCGGACGCGACCGGCGTGCCAGCATCGTCGAGGAAGGTCGCGATGTGCGTATGGATACGCCAGCTGCCGACTGCGGTCACGGGCTTCCTGCCGATTTTGCCGTTGTCGTCATTCACCAGCGTCCAGCCCGCAAAGGTGTAGCCCGCCGGGGCGGCGATCTCCGGCAGCACGACCGGGTCGCCGGTATAGCCGTCATAATCCGCCGGCCGGTCAAACTGCGCAGGGACCTGACCACCGAAGGCGTAGGTCACCCGGAAGGTCTCTCGGGACCAGACGCCGGTGACCGTCGCATCCTGCGCGCCGACTCTGCCGTCCGCGTCGCCGCTGAGGGTCCAGCCTTCAAAGACGTAGCCCTCCGGCGCGGTGATCTCCGGCAGCGCGATTTCGTCGCCGATCGTCGCGGTCACGGGCGCGGGCGCCTGCGCGCCGGCCGGCACTTCGCCGGTATAAACGTAAGTCACCGTATAGGGGATCGCGGTCCAGTCCGCCGTCGCATAAACGTCGGAAGCGCCCATCACGGCCGCGCTCATCGGGCCGTTCTCATCCGTGAGCGCCCAGTCCGTGACGGTGTAGCCCGGCGCGTCGGGATGCTGCGGCAGCGGGATCGCGTCGCCGGTATAGAGCCCTTCGGCGGGATCGGGATCGGTCACCCCGGCCGGAGCGTTGTTATAGTAATAATACACCGTGAAAACGTCGGTGTTCTCCTCGAGCACGGCGTCAAACCGCAGCTCCTCCGTATCCTGCACGCCGTCCGGATCGGGATCCCACATCAGGAAGGTATAGCCCCGGACCACGGGATCCGCAGGCAGGTTGATCGGTTCCTCATAGACCGCCTGCGTCGTGGCGTAAAGGGCGTCGTTGACGTAGAAATAGGCGTTGTAGACGTTGCCGTTTTCCGGCGCGATCAGGGTCAGATCGCCGGTCACGGTGTAAGGGAAGGTCACGGCATTACCGGCGGCGTCCGTCCAGCCGGTCGGCTTGTAGCCCTCGGGCAGGTCGAGCACGTCGATCTGCGACCCGCCGTCAACCGTGATCGCGCCCAGATCGCCGCCGTCCGCGTCAAAGAAACTGACCGTGCAGGGCAGCGGCTCATAAAGCGCGGTGAAGGTCATCGGCCCGGTGACCGTCGCGGGCAGGTCGTTGTCCCAGTCCAGGAAGCGGCAGCCGGGCCTGACCGGCGTTTCCGCCGGCGCGGCGGGCACGTCGCCCATCTTGTAAGAAACCTCGCGGGTCTTCTCGCCGTTTGCGAACGCGCCCTCGCCCGCGTCATAGGTATAGAGGACCGGAGCGGGCGTCCACTGCGCATAGAGGGTCTGATCCTCATAGTCATAGGTCAGCGCGGCCAGCTCGGCATCCGAAAGCGCGGCGCCGTCCTGCGTGCGGGCAAAGCCGGCAAACTGCCAGCCCTCGCGCGTGGGCAGGCCGTCCATCTCCGCAAAACCCGTCACCTGCTCGCCGATGACGCCGGTGAGCGCATGGGTTGTCTGCGTGCCGAAGCTGCCGCCGTTCGCGTCCAGGATCAGCTTGCTGAAAACGCTGATCTGCGCGGGCGTCGAGGTCACGGCCGGCATCCAGCCGTTGCCGGGCATGGCGTTTGCGACCGGCTCCGCGCCGGGTTCGCCCTTGGGGAAGCTGTAGAGGCCGGTCAGACCGGCGGACGCATCCATGCCGAGCGCGGCGGGCACCTCCAGCACGCCGGTTTGCCCGGGCGTGCGGACGTAGTCATTCTCCGCGACCGAGAAATTGTCCAGCTCAAAGATCCAGGTGTCGGCGGGCAGCGCCGCGTTGACCGCGTCGGGCGCCCACTCCACAAAGCCGATCATGAAGTCGTTGGCTTCCAGCGCCTCCTGCGTGAGGCGGCCGTCCTCCAGTAAACGCTTGAGCCTGGCATTGTTCGCCTTATCCGCCTCTGCCGGATAAGTGAACATATAATCCTCCAGCATCGGCAGCGCCGGGTTGACGCTGAAAACGGCGTCGACCCCGCCGGGCGCCAGATTGTTGACAAAGAACTGCCGGTCGTAGGCAAAGCCGAGGTCGAAGTTGTTCGTCGCGTAATTCGTCGCGGCATAGAAGCGCAGCAGCAGCGCCTCGCCGGGCTTCGCACGCGTGGTTTCGATCCAGTTGTTCTGATCGTCCAGGCGGAAAAACTTCATGGCCATGGTCAGCGTCTCGCCGCCGTCCCCGACGGGATCAAACGCCGCGCCGGCAACGCTCATCGCGCCGCCGAGCAGCA
>JAFWCS010000241.1 GCA_017534365.1 Clostridia bacterium
GGTGCGCGTGGATTCGGCGGGCACGAAGACGTTCGAGCTCAAGGGCGCGACGGATATCTACTGGGATATCACGTCGGTGGTGCAGTGGGCGCAGACGGATGACAGCAAATGCACGACGACGAGCCCGATCATCGTGACGAACACGTCCGGCGAGGGCAAGATCATCTCGATCACGAAGCTGAAATGGTCCTACGGCGCGCCGACACAGGCGGGCGCAAACACGATGAGCTTCAGCTTTGCGCCGCAGGGCCTGGTCGCGGCAAAGGCCGTGGCGCAGTCGATCCAGAGCGGCGCAGCGCCGCAGGCGGATCCGATCCCGCCGCAGTTCCCGCAGCCCGGCACAAGCAACGGCCGCCGGATGCTGACGCTGCAGACGCTGATCGAAATGATCTTCGGCCGCCTCTTCGAAGCCCTCCGCGTGGCATTCATCAAATAATAACCGCAAATAATCAAATCATCACCGCATAAAACAGCGCACCGCCTGCCGGATCCCCGGCAGGCGGTGCTTGCTGTCTATCAGTTTTATATTTTAGCATTTCGAGAAGAAATACGGGTGCCGCGCAGGCATTCTGCTCCGACCTGTTTCATTGCGTTACTCCATAACGGCGTCGATCACGGGATCCCCGCCCTGCACGGCGACGTTTTCGACTGGCGTTTCGATACAGAGAAAGCTCTCAACCGGTTTGAGCAGCTGCACGTTTTCAAACAGGAGATCCTCGACCTGCGGCATCGCGCTGCCGGGATACCAGCTGTGAAGATAGGCGTCGTCATTGCGATAGATCAGAACGGCGCGCGTTCTCGGGTGCGCCAGCATCAGATTGCGAAAGCGGATATTTCGGCAGCCGGCGTCAAGCGGGATCTCGTCTGCCGCATAGCCCCGGTGGGTCTTCACCCAGAAAATGCCGTCCAGCTCCCGGCACGTTTCCTCAAAGCAGGGCTCCGTTTCGGAGACGCGACACGTATCGTCCGGCCGCATCACCACGCGATACATGCCGTTTTTCGTGCGCACGGCGTCGGAATGCCGCACCGTCATCCCCTGCTCCCAGTCGCGCGCCGTGCCGACGAGGATGCGGATGAACAGCCCGCTTTCCGCGCCCGGGAGCTCGACGCAATTCTCGATCAGGCCGTCGGAAATCGTGCCGAAATTCGGATTGGACACCGCGTAATCCGCGCAGTTGAGCGCGATGGCGTCATCCCCCGTGCGAAACCGTCCGTTGCGCAGCACGAAGCCGCTGCCCGGCCCGAAATGCACGCCGTCCTTTTTCCCTTCGATATGGACGTTTTCGATCGTGACGTCTTCAAAATCCGAGACCTGAATGGCGTAGTCCTTGGATAACAGATCCGTGATCAGAATATTCTTGATGCGCAGATGCCGAACATAAAGGAAGGCCAGATGCCCGCGCAGGCCGGTCACGACGTTTGGCGTGCGGCGGATGGTTTCCGCGCTGCCGTCCGAAGAGATCGCCGCGCTCTCAACGCCGTTCACAACGACGTGCGCGCCATCAATAGAAATATTCTCATTAAAGGTTCCGGTAAAAGCGCCGTCGTTGACAAACAGGTTCCCTTCCGAAAGCGGATCCTGCAGCGGCATCCTGCGCAGTGTCGCGCCCGGCGCAAAAACAAGATGCGTATCGGACGGCAGCCGGACCGTGCCGGAGATCTCATAGATTCCGGGCGAGGAAACGCGGACCGCTTCGCACGCCGCGACGGCGTTTTGCAGGGCCTGCGCATTCGCGGCAGGCGCTGCCTGCGGTGAAAAGCCGTAAACGGCGGCGTCCGTTTGTGTTTTTTTTCGATGCACGACGATCCCCTCCCGGACTCTCTTTCGGATCACAGCCTGATCTGATCCGGCCATGACTGCTCTCGCCCCCTGATTTTTCTCATTGTATCATAGAAGCGAGGGAGATTCAACCGCAATTTCATGCGCGCGCCCGCCATTTCGCTCACAGGCGGGATTGTTTTTTTCTGTTTTTTGTGCTATAATATGGATCAAGAGGTCCGTCAGGGTTTTCGGATCCGGACCGGCGGACGCCTGAGCGCCGTTCAAGCCCGCCGGCTGAAAAAATACAATAGAAGGAGAGAAACATCATGAATGCAAAAAAGATTCTCAGTTTCCTGCTCTCGGTCGTTCTGATTCTCGGCGCGGCGTCCGTTTTGGCTTCTGCAAACACCTATGAGGGTGAGATTGTCGAAAACGCAGTCAATCACTATGATCTCGCGGCGGGCGACATTTTCAAATGCACGTTTTCCGGCAAGGGCAAATACGGGATCATCACCATCGGCAACGCAAAGCCCAAAATCGTGATCTCCACCAAAAACGGTCAATCGAAAGAATTGAAGACCGGTGCGGACGGCAATATCCTTGACACGTATGAATTCGGTTTGCTTAATTTCTTCCCCAAAGATTATACCATCAATATTTCCGCAAAAGACGGCAAGGCCTGCGCCTTTGACCTGTATTTTTTCAACATCGCCAAAACCACCTGCGGCTTTATCAGTCAGCCCACGTCAAACAAGGTGTACGTGGAGGATATTGATTTCACCGCCGACGAGCTGAAAGACGTTTACAAGGCGAGATTTGATTTCACCGGCGCGCGCTTCATTTTCAGAGATACTGACGGAACGGAAATTCTTGCGTTTAAAGATGATGAAGTAAAACAGGTGCTCAATCCCGTGGCCGTCTATGCCGGGAGCACGATCACTTACACTTCAAAATACGCTTCCCACGATATTTTCAAGGTGCTGTTCGGCGCGAATCAGGATACCGCGGATTACGTCACCTTCCGGGCGCAGCCCAACCCCATCAAATCCGTTCAGATGATCGCAAAGCCCGACGGCGCGTTCACCTATCAGTACGGGACCACAGACGGCACGATCAAAGGCACCATCCTCAAATACTATTTCATCCCGGAGCTGAAATTTGACGGCGTGGTTTTCAAGGTCCGGTTCAAGGATTACGTCTATGCTTTGAAAGACGACATCCGGACCGAGTATCCCGTGCAGAAGGATGCGAACGGGTATTACATCGATCTTGAGCTCTTCGGCAAGCAGTATATCAAATGGGACGCGCCGAAGATCGAAAGCAACAAGGACCAGACCATCCAGGTCGAGGTCCGCGTCGGCGGCTGCAAATATCAGCAGGACGTCACGATCAAAAAAGCCGGTTTCTTTGACATGGTCATCATCTGGTTCGGCGTGCTGTTCGGAAAGTATCGTTGACGGGCAGCGGATCGACCCGTCCGCAAAGCGGCTGAAGCGCATACATAAAAGCGAATCCTGCGAGCAAGCCGGGTGTCGAGCACTTCGACGCCCGGCTTTTGTTTTGCGAGACGCGATTATCCTGAAACAAAGCATGCCGGCATATCGTACCAAGCGCGTTCTGAAACGAATATGGTTTCATGACGTCAGATCCGGGCAGGAATCTTTATTATTTCTCTTGAATGAAAGCGGTTCACGTGATATAGTAAATATCGAAGTACGGCGAATCGGAAGGACCGGCTTTTTCCCTGCGGTTTCACGCATGCGCTTTCAAGGCTTTCAAAGGTTCAAAAGCCGGTGATTGCCTGACGGGATCAAGAATGTAAGGAGAGAGACGAATGAACGAAAATAAAAAAGAAGAA
>JAFWCS010000242.1 GCA_017534365.1 Clostridia bacterium
ACCGTTTCGTCCCGTTGGCGTTCGACGATGAGGGGCAGCTGGTGAAGGTGTGTTTCATCGCGCAGAAGCGCATGGCAGATGATGAGTATTATTATCGCTTTGAAACGCACGATTTGCAGAACGGTGTATTGACGATCACACACCGTGCGTTTCACAGCCGCACCGCAGGACAGCTCGGATCGCCGTGCGCGCTGCAGGAAGTGCCGGAGTGGGCAACGCTGCCCGAGACGGTTTCCTTTGCCGTTGACCGGCCGATTTTCGGCTTTTACAAAAATCCGCTGCCGAATGACATTGACGGGTCGCCCTGCGGCGTCTCTGTCTTTGAAATTGCAACAGAGCTGATCAAAAAGGCAGACGTGCAGTTCGGCCGGCTGGAATGGGAGTTCGAGAGCGGCGAGCGCGCCGTGCATGTGGACGTCACTGCCCTTGAGCCGCGTCCGGTCAAGGATAAGGACGGCAAGATCAGCTACAAAACACCGAAGCTGAACAAACGCCTGTATCGCGCGATGGATCTGCAGGCCGGCGACGGCATGGATTTGTTTGATGTGTTTTCACCGGAATTCCGTGACGCATCGATCCGCGCGGGGCTGGAGGAATTCAAGCGGTCAATCGAATTTAACGTCGGCCTCGCTTACGGTGATCTTTCTACGCCGGCAATGGTAGAGAAAACCGCCTCGGAGGTGATGACAGCACGGCAGCGGAAATATGCGACCGTGACTGCGATTCAGGCGAAGCTTGAGGAATGCCTCGAGGGGCTGGTGTTCGGCCTGGCGTTCATGAACGGCATGGTCCACAGCGGCTATGAATTCAGCTGTACCTTTGAGGACAGCATTTTGACCGATGACGCGGAGCGCCGCGCCATTGACCGGCAGGATGTTGCCATGAATGTGATGACGCCGCTGGAGTACCGCATGAAGTGGTACGGTGAAGATGAAGCCACGGCGGCGGCGCATCTGCCTGCGCCTGAACCGGATGTGATTGCATGACGCCGCAGGAGCAACGCCTGGAACGGCTGCTGCTCGAAACGCAGCACGCGATCATGCAGGACGTTGTGCGCCGCATCCGGCGCAACGCCGGGCAGATCGGCAGCGCCGCGGACTGGCAGCTGGACCGGCTGAACCAGCTCGGCGAAAGCAAAGCCCAGATCCGCAAGCTGCTGAAAAAGCTGCTGAAGCTGTCCGACAAAGAGATCAACGCCCTGTTTCGAGATACAGCAAAGCAGAGCTATGTGCGCAGCAAAGCGCTTTATGAGGCACAGGGAAAATCGCAGCCGCCGATCGGGAAGAACGACGCGCTGCAGCAGCTTGTGGACGCCGCCTTTTCGCAGACACAGGGAGAATTCCGCAACCTGACCGGCTCGCTCGGCTTTGCCGTCTATGAGGGCGGCAAGCTTGTGTTTCAGCCGATCGCCGAATACTATCAGCATACGCTCGACCGTGCCGTTGCAGACGTTGCAAGCGGCGCTTTTGATTATACGGCCGTGCTCAATCGCACGGTGGGTGAAATGGTCCGCAGCGGGGTCCGCACGGTGGATTACGCAACCGGTTACCATTGCCGCATCGAGACCGCAGCCAGGCGCGCCGTGCTCACCGGCCTGAACCAGATCACCGGCAAAGTGCAGGAGCGGAACGCAGAGGCGCTCGGGACAGAATATTTTGAAACGTCGTTTCATATGACTGCCCGTCCGACGCATCAGCCGTGGCAGGGCCGGGTGTATTCCAAAGAGGCGCTGGTGACGGTCTGCGGTCTGGGCAGCGTCACGGGCCTGAACGGCGCCAATTGCCGGCACACCTATTATCCCTTTATCCCGGGCGTTTCGGAGCGGATGTATACCGATGAACAGCTCGAGAAGCTGACCGAGGAAATGAACCGCGAGCGGGACTACAACGGCAAGCCGTACACGCTCTATGAAGCCACGCAGCGCCAGCGCCGGCTGGAGACCCGCATGCGCGCATACCGGCAGAAGATCAAGCTGCTGGAGGAAGGCGGCGACGCGGACGGCGCCCTGGCGGCAAAATGCAAATACCGCGCCGTGTCGCAGGAATACACGAAGTTCAGCAAGGCGATGGGCTTACCGGAGCAGCGCGAGCGCGTGACGGTGGACGGCCTGGGCACGATCGGGCAGCTGCCGAAACAATAAAACAGATGAAACCCGCTTTGCAGTAATGCAGGGCGGTTTTTTCATACCCAAAATCACCGCGCTGCCGGTATATGCAGCCATTCCACCACCGCGGCCGCGCGGTATAAAAATCCCGGAGAAAGGAATTGCCATGAAGAATATTCACACCATCCTCACCGAATACGGCATCGAGATCCCCGCCGAGAAAAAAACGGCCTTCGATAAGGCGGTCGCCGAGAACTACAAAACCGTCGCCGAGGTCGAAAAGGTCACCGCCGCCCGGGACAGCTTCAAGGCACAGCTTGACACGGCAACGGCAGCCCTCGACAAATTCAAGGACGTGGACGTGTCCGAGCTGCAGGGGCAGATCGCGCAGCTTACGAAGGATCTGGACGGCCAGAAGACCGCGTTTGAGGCGAAGATCGCCGACATGGAATTCGACGCCGTGCTGAATGCCGCCATCACCAAGGCCGGCGCCCGCAGCGTCAAGGCCGTGCGCGCGGAGCTGGATCTGGATGCGATCAAGGCGTCCAGGAACCGCGACACCGATCTGACGGCGGCGCTCGAGAAGTGCAAGGAGGAGAACGGCTTCCTCTTCGGTGCGGACGAACCGATAAACAATCCGATTGTGGGCAAGGGCGGGAACAATGACAACCCGCTGAGCGACGCCGCGCTGCGTTCGGCGTTCGGCCTGCCCGCAGAAAAGAAAACCTGATACCAAAAGGAGGTAACAACCAATGGCAAACAGTATTGCCCTGCGCAAGCAGTATGTCACGCTGCTTGACGAAGTGTACAAAATGGCGTCCCTGACGTCCTATTTGGACGGCGCGCCTGATCTCGCACGCGAGGGTGCGAACGCGAATGAGCTTGTCATTCCCAAGCTCACCATGAGCGGCCTGGCCAACTACAGCCGCAACGGCGGTTATGTGAACGGCGACGCCACGCTGACCTATGAGACGGTGGCCTGCAACTTTGACCGCGGCCGTATGTTCTCGGTTGACGCGCTCGACAATGCCGAGACCGCCGGCATCGCCTTTGGCCGGCTGGCGGGTGAATTCATCCGCACGAAGGTCGTGCCGGAGCTCGACGCCTTCCGCTTTGCGAAGTATGCGCAGATCAGCGGCATTTCTACCGTCAACGCCGCTGCGCTTTCGACCGGCGCAGCCGTGGTGGAGGCGCTGCGCGCTGCTGTGAATAAGATGGACGAAGACGAAGTCCCGTATGAGGACCGCCATCTGAACATCACGCCGACGCTGCTCGGCCTGGTGGAGGATCTGGACACGACCAAGAGCCGCGCGGTTCTGGCGCGCTTTGCGGTGATCCACCCGATCCCGCAGACCCGTTTCTATACGAAGATCACGCAGTATGACGGCACGACCAGCGGCCAGGAGGCTGGCGGCTATATCAAGGACGCCACCGACGGCAAGAATATCAACTTCATGATCATTCACCGCGCTGCCGCCATCCAGTTCCAGAAGCACACCGTGCCGAAGATCATCGATCCGAACGTCAACCAGGATGCGGACGCGTGGAAATTCGGCTACCGTACCGTCGGCATCGCCGATGCGTATGAGAACAAGGTCGCCGGCATCTACCTGCACAAATCGAACACCTGATGAGGAGGCGGCGTCGTGCTGACTGTGGATTATAAAGACTATATGACGTTTCTGCGCGGCGCCGATCCTGTCGTTCCGCCGGAGGCGTTCGGCCTGGCTGCGCAGATCGCTGCGCAGGAGGTGGAAACCGCAACCTTTCACCGGGCAATCTCGGAGGAACACCTGCGCGCGGTCAAACACTGCTGCTGCCATCTGGCGCAGGTGCTTTACCTCGCCGAGCAGCGGGAGACCGAGACCGGCGGGAAGACGTCGGAGCGCGTCGGCAGCTACAGCGTCACCTATGGAAGCGCCGGAGAGCAGCAGGCACGGATCAGCGAAGAGAAACGCCGGATCCTTCGCCTGTGGCTGGCCGACACCGGGCTTTTGTATGCGGGGGTGGGTTGATGTATACCAACACCTGCGCCACTGTATACGCAAAGCAGAACGGCGGCTATCGGCGCATCTTCTTGCCTGCCGTATTCTGGGATGCCGTGCAGCAATCGAATACCGTCAGGAGCGGCGCCACCGTCACGGACAGCGCCGCCCTTTTTATCCCCTTTGACGGGCAGCGCCTGACGCTGCAGGCCGGCGACCTGGTGCTGCCCGGCAACGTCGGCTTTGCATTTGACAGCACGAGCGAGCAGACGATCTCCGAAAGCCTGAAGACGCTGCGCGCGCTGCATGGCCCAGTCTATGCCGTGACCGCGTTTGACGCCAAGCTATTCGGCAGCCGGTCGATGTGGCACTACGAGGTGAGCCTGAAATGAGCAAGATCAAGCAGCCGAATAATGAAGCATTCATTGCCGGTGCGCTGCATGTTCGTCTGCAATGGTCCGCATCCTTCACACAGGATATGGATGCACGCCTGGCGGCCGTGCAGAGGGTGGTGGACAGTGAATGTCTGCGGCGCATGGCGCCGTATACGCCGTTTCGCACGGGTGCGCTGGAGCACTCTGCAACGCTCGGCACGCAGATCGGCAGCGGAAAAATCGTGCAGGCAACGCCTTACGCGCGGTATCTGTATTACGGCGAGGTTTACGGACCGAATATCCCAATTCGGGAGAACGGCGAAATCATCGGCTTCTGGTCGCCGCCGCATAAGGAACCGACCGGCCGGCCGCTGCAATATGACACAACGGCGCATCCGCTGGCGGGGCCGCACTGGTTTGACCGCATGAAGGCGGATCATCTGCCGGCGATCCAGCGCGCGGCGCAGCAGGCAGCCAAAGGAGGAAGCAGCGCAAAATGAACATCATCGAAGCCGTCAGGGAGATTCTGACGAACTATCCGAAGATCACCGAGTTCTCAAACGGTTTGCATGTGGACTACACCGTGAATCAAATCGGAGATTTCGGGCTGTACAGCACCGGCGACGCGCTGGTAAAGAAAACCATCATCGGCGGCGAACGACGCCGGCATTCCTTCGTGCTCTACGCCTGCCATCAGTCGTTCAACGATTACGACCGGCTGTCCAACAGCAGCTTTCTGCTGGAGCTCGGCTATTGGCTGGCACAGCAGCACGGGCAGCAGATCACGGCAGGGGAACGCAGCGGACGGATCGTGGAGCTCTCCTCTGCGAATGCCATGCTATTCGCCGTGCCGACCAATGACATTGCCGACGGATGCACCTATCAGGTGCAGATCCATGCAATCTATGATATTGACCCATAAGGAGGGAACAACCTATGAGCGATTTTACCGTCGCAAACGGGACGAAGCTGGAACGTAAGTGGCTCGCGCATTTTATTGACGACACCTTCGGCGGCACCGGCGGCCCGCACTATGGCCGCCTCGGCAAGGATCTTGAATCCTATGCCGTTGAGATGAACCCGGATGTGGAGCAGAAACGCAACATCATCGGCGAAAACACGGTGACAGTCAAGGGCTATGAGCCGCACAGCAGCGTGGAATCGTTTTATGCCTATGTCGGCGATCCGCTCTATGAGCAGCTGAACGACATTGTCAATACCCGTGCCACCGGCACGAAGCTGAAAACGACCGTCATCGACGCAACGCTGGAATATAACGGTGAAACTATCACCGTCATCGAAGCGTACAAAGAAGACGTGTATGTCGTTCCGCAGTCGATTGGCGGCGAGGACGGCGTGCAAATCCCGTTCGATATGTATTACGCCGGGAACCGGACGGCGGTGTCCGGCACGATCACAAACGGCGTGTTTACGATCGGATCCTAATCACGAAACACAAATTCTGGGGCAGGTTTTTATCTGCCCCTCTATTTTGAGAGGAGAGCAAAGCCGTGGCAAAAATGACCAGCATCAATTTCGACGAAGGCTATAAAGAATACCTGATCAACGGCGATGAAAGCCGCGTGATCCGCGTGGATACGGCGGATTACGGGATCCTGACCCGCACGTCCAAGGCAAACGACGCCATCCAGGCGCGCATGAAAAGCACCGATATTGAGATCGGCACTGACGGCCGCGCGCTGACGGATGATGATACTGCGATCGCGGAAGTGGAAGCGCTCGAGGCTTTCATCCGCGAACAGGTTGATTTTATCTTCGATGCGCCTGTTTCCGATATCGCGTTCGGCAATAAAAACGCGCTTTCCACGCGGAAGGGCGTAACGCTTTACGAGCGGTTTATCAATGCGCTGATGCCGATCATCGAGAAGGATCTGGAGGCAGAGAACAAAGCAAGCCAGGCGCGCGTGGATCGTTACGCGAAACAGGCGCAGCATTTTGCCGCCAAAGCGGGAAGGAAGGGCAAAAAATGATCGGCGCTTTGCCGGAAACGGTCACGGTCGGCGGCGTCGATTATCCGGTCAACACAGACTTTCGCGTTGCGCTGATTATCATGGACGCAATGGACGACCCCGACCTGGA
>JAFWCS010000243.1 GCA_017534365.1 Clostridia bacterium
GATCACGCATTCGTTGCCGCGCAGCAGCCAAGTTTCACCCGAATGACAGTAAGGGCATTCCTTGCCGTATTTCACGGTTTCATAGGTCTGCCTGCAGCTGTCGCACCACGTGACGGCCGGGATCGGCTCGATCACGAGCGTGCTGTCCCTGAGCACCGGATGCCGCCCCTTGAAGTATTCCCAGCAGTCGGTGAACAGGTCGGTCATGATGCCGGAGACCTCGCCGACCTGCAGCACCACCTTGCCGATCGCGGTGAGCTGGTTTTCCTCCGCCGTTTCGTCAAGCGTCTTGGCCAGGTGCAGCACGATTCCCATCTCATGCATGGCTTATTTCTTGCCGCCGAAGGCGGTCTTTGCCATGCGCTTGAGGGCGTAGGGCGCGATCTTGAGCATCTTATCCTCGCAGCGCACCATATCGGAGGCGGCGGGCAGATCGCGGGAAAGATGGATCGCGTCGAATTCGCAGCGGGTCGTGCACAGACCGCAGCCGATGCAGCGGTTGAGATCCACCACGGTCGCGCCGCAGCCGAGGCAGCGGGCGGCTTCGATCTTCACCTGCTCCTCTGTCAGCGGCAGACGCAGATCCTTGAAGGTCTCGGTCGCCTTGCCAGGCTTGCAGCCGGGCGTCTGACGCTTGGCGGTGTCGAAGGTTTCGAGCACGATATCGTCCTTGTTCAGCTCCTTGAACTGGCGCAGATCGCGGGCAATGCGCTGATCCTGGCCGGGATGCACGCTGCGGTGCATGCTCTCGGATGCGAGCTTGCCGCCGGCGATTGCGTCGATTGCGAAGCGCGCGCCATGGGCGATATCGCCGCCGACAAAGATATCCGGCTCCGCCGTTTCAAACGTAACGGGATCGTGGACGACCGTGCCGTTTGGGCGCAGCTCCACGTGCGTGCCGCGCAGCAGCCCGCCCCAGACGGCGCTCTGGCCGATTGCCTGCAGCACGGTGCCGCAGGGGATCGTGATCGTGTCGGTTTCATCATACTGCGGGGCGAAGCGGTGCGCGTCGTCGAAGACGCGGGTGCATTTCTTGAAAACTACGCCGGTGACCTTGCCGTTCTCGGTCAGGATCTCTTTCGGGCCCCAGCCGTTGCGCACTTCAACGCCTTCTTCGACGGCTTCCGCGACCTCGTCTTTTGCTGCGGGCATTTCTTCCGCGCCCTCGAGGCAGAGCATCGTCACCTTGCCGCTCGCCGCGCGCAGGGCGCTGCGGGCCACGTCCACCGCGACGTTGCCGCCGCCGATGACGACGACGTCGCCGTCGAGCCTGACGGAAGAATCCGCGTTGATCCGGCGCAGGAAGGCGATGCCGCTCTCCACGCCGTCCGCGTCCTCGCCGGGCACGCCGGCCTTGCGGCCGCCCTGCATGCCGATGGCAAGATAAAACGCCTTGTAGCCTTCGTTGCGCAGGGTCTGGATCGTGACGTCCTTGCCGACCTCCACGGCGCAGCGGAATTCCACGCCCATGCGGCGCAGAACGTTGATCTCCGCGTCAATGATCTCTTTTTCCAGCCGGAAATTCGGGATGCCGTAGACCAGCATGCCGCCGGGCCGTTCTTCTTTTTCAAATACGGTCACGTCGTAGCCGCGGGTGCGCAGATAATAAGCGCAGCTCAGACCGGCCGGGCCGGCGCCGATGATCGCCATCTTGTAGTCGGGGCCCCACATGCCGCCGTCATCCTTTTCGCAGAGGGGGATGAAACGGTTTTCGGCCACGAGCTCGCGCGCGGCGATGAATTTTTTGATCTCGTCGATCGCCAGGGGCTGATCGATCGTGC
>JAFWCS010000244.1 GCA_017534365.1 Clostridia bacterium
CGGCGCAGGCTCGCAGGTCGCGGGGTCCTCGCCCTGCAGGCAAAGACTGAGGATCGCGTTGATATAACGCATGAGCGCGTCGATCTCGCCGCGCGCCTGCTCATAGGCCTTCATATTCGGATTCTGCATGATCTCGGCATACTGGCTGCCGAAGGCGCGATCATATTCCTCCAGCTTCGCATCCTCCGGCGTTTCCTTCGCCGCTTCATGCTGATAATTCAGCTGCAGCATCTGCAGTGCGGCGATCTTTTCATTCAGTTCGGCGTCGGCGTCGTTCGCCTTTTCAGCGGCCACCAGGCGCAGATAGCGTTCATCCTGCTGCAGCGCAGCGCCGAGCTCGCGGACCAGTTTGATAATATCCATCTTTGAAGTTCCTTTCAAATAATCTTTTCAGTCGATCAATTCTCCGCGCAGGATCCAGATCAGGGATTCCGTCACGCGCACGGTGCGGAAGGAGCCGATCACGGCGGGGTCCGCCGGAAACTCAATGATAATATTCCCCTGCGTGCGCCCTTCGATCCGGCCGTTTTTCGCCACGCTCTCGCAGAGCACGCGATAGTCCTTGCCGACCATGCCGGCCGTGCGTTCCGCAGCGATCTCCTCCTGCGCTTTCAGCAGCTCCTGCATCCGGCGCCCCTTCTCCTCTCTGGAAAAGGGATCCGGCATCGCGGCGGCTTTCGTGCCCGGCCGGGGAGAGAAAATGAACGTGTACATGGACGTGAACCGCGCCTTGCGCACAAGCGAGACCGTTTCAAGGAATTCTTCATACGTTTCGCCGGGGAAGCCGACGATCACGTCGCTCGTCACGGAAAGATCCGGCATCACGCTGTAGGCATATTGAAGCAGATCCAGGTATTTTTCGCGCGTATAGCCGCGGTTCATCTCACGCAGCACGCGGTTGCTGCCGCATTGAAACGGCAGATGCAGGTGCCTTGCGACCTTTTCGCAGGCCGCCATGGTATCCAGCAGCTCATGCGTGCAATCCTTCGGATGCGAGGTCATGAAGCGCAGAATGAAATCGCCCTCGAGCGCGTTCAGCTCGCGCAAAAGCCTTGAGAAATTCCAGCCGGTATCCGGATGCTTGCCGTAAGAATTGACGTTCTGCCCGAGGAGTGTGATCTCCTTGTAGCCCTGCGCGATCAGGTCGCGCGCCTCCGCAAGGATCGCCTCCGGCGCGCGGCTGCGTTCGCGGCCCCGGACGTAAGGGACGATGCAGTAGCTGCAGAAATTGTCGCAGCCGTACATGATCGGCAGCCACGCCTTGAAGCCGCTGTCGCGGTGAACGGGCAGATCCTCGACGATCACGCCGGCGGAATCCGGCAGCTCATAAACGCGCTTGCCCGTGCTGAGATTGCGGTAAAGCAGCTCCGGCAGGCGATGGATCACGTGCGTGCCGAAAACGATATCCACGAACGGATAGCTTTTGCGCAGCTTCTCGGCAACGCGGGGCTGCTGCATCATGCAGCCGCACAGCAGGATCCGCAGATCCTTGTTTTCGGCCTTCCGGTTTTTGAGCGCGCCGACGTTGCCGAAAACGCGGTCCTCCGCATGCTCGCGGATTGCGCAGGTGTTGAACAGAATCAGATCCGCTTCTTCGATCGCATCCGTCAGCGCGTAGCCCATGGCTTCGATCATACCCTTGATCCGCTCGCCGTCCGCCACGTTGCCCTGGCAGCCGTAGGTGTGGACAAACGCTTTCGGCGCGCCTGAATAACGCGCATCCAGCACGGCGCGGACCAGATCGGCATACGCCTGCTGCTGCGCAAGCTCCTCTGATGAAACGATTGAAACGTTCTGCTTTTGTTCCGCAGACATGCAGGAACCTCCAAATGAAAGAATTCTAGATAATTATATATATTATATATTAATACGCCGTATTATTCAAGTCAAAAATGAATGATACGGCGTATTTTTTACAAATTATTTAAGATTTGGATTTCGAAGAATCAAAC
>JAFWCS010000003.1 GCA_017534365.1 Clostridia bacterium
ACGATGCCCAGCACGACCACCAGCGTCATCCAGACGCTGTAATACATCATCACGCAGAAGACGGTGAAAACGATCGTGAAGGACTGCAGCAGCTGCGGGAAAGACTGCGACACCAGCTGCCGCAGCGTATCGATATCATTGGTATAATAGCTCATGATATCGCCGGTTTTTTTGCGATCAAAGAACCGGATCGGCAGATCCTGCATCCCGTCGAACAACGTACGGCGCATCTTATGCAGGAAGCCCTGCGTGACAAACGCCATCAGCTGGCTCTGCAGCGTGACGGCAAGGATGGAAAGCAGATACAGCGCGACCAGCACGGCGAGTGTGGGCACGATATCCTTTTTCGCCGCCTCCCAGAGGGCGTCGACCGCCATCGTTCCGCGCAGGACCTGATACTGCCCGATGAAGGAGATGACCTTCTGAATAAAAATGGACGGGATGGAGGAACAGGCGGCGGAGAATAGAATGCAGAAGATCACCAGCGACACGTGCACCGGATAAAACTTCAGCAGCAGCTTCATCAGCCGCGCCAGATACTTGATGCCCTCGCTCTTTTTCGGCGGCGGGCCGGAGATGTTCATCCTAGGCAACGTCCTCACCTCCGTTCGTCTGCTGCTCATAGACCTCGCGATAGATCTCGCTCGTTTGCAGCAGCTCCTCGTGGGTGCCGGCAGCGGAAATGCGTCCGCCGTCCATCACGAGGATCAGATCGGCGTCCTGCACGGAGGCCACGCGCTGCGCAATGATCAGCTTCGTCGTCTCCGGGATATAGGTCCGGAAGCCCTCCCGGATCAGCGCATCCGTGCGCGTATCCACCGCGCTGGTGGAATCATCCAGGATCAGGATCTTCGGCTTTTTCAGCAGGGCGCGCGCAATGCACAGACGCTGCTTCTGGCCGCCGGAAACATTGGTGCCGCCCTGTTCGATATGCGTTTCATATCCGTCGGGGAAGCTCGTGATAAATTCATCCGCCTGCGCGAGTCTGCAGGCCTGCCGCAGCTCCTCGTCGGTCGCCGCCGGGTTGCCCCAGCGCAGATTTTCCGCGATCGTGCCGGAGAAGAGCAGGTTTTTCTGCAGCACCATCGCCACGCTGTCGCGCAGCGCGGTCAAATCGTAATCGCGCACGTCCACGCCGCCGACCTTCACGCTGCCCTCGGTCACGTCATACAGTCTGGGAATCAGCTGCACGAGCGTCGATTTGCTCGAGCCCGTGCCGCCGAGGATGCCGACCGTCATGCCAGAGCGGATCGTCAGATCAATATCCGCCAGCGCGTAGGTCTGGGCGTCGGCCGCATACTTGAAACTCACGTCCTCAAAGGTGATCGAGCCGTCCGCCACGGTCTGCACCGGGTGCTCCGGATTGCGCAGCGCAGGCTGCTCCGCGAGCACCTCGCCGATACGCTTGAAGGATTCCGCCGACATTGTCAGCATGATATAGATCATGGAAAGGCCCATGAGCGACATCAGGATCTGGATGCCGTAGGTCAGCATCGCGGAAAGATGGCCGACGTCAATGCTGTTGCCGGTGATGGCCAGCTTCGAGCCGATGAACATCACGAAGATCATATTGAAGTAAATGCAGAACTGCATCAGCGGCGCGTTCAGCGCAACGATCCGCTCGGCAAAGGTGAAATCCTTGCGGATCTCGTCGGACGCCCGGCCGAATTTTTCTTTTTCATACGGCTCGCGGGAGAAGCCCTTGACCACGCGCATGGCGCGCACGTTCTCCTCCACCGTTTCATTCAGCCGGTCATACTTTTTGAAGACGCGGCGGAAGGCCGGCAGCGCGAATTTGCCGATCAGCAGCAGACCGCCGATCAGCAGCGGCACCACCACGGCGAAGGTCCCCGCCAGCGCGCCGCCCATATGGTAGGCCATGATGATGGAAAAAATAAACATCAGCGGGCTCCGGATCGCCAGACGGATCATCATCATATACGCCATCTGCGTATTGGTCACATCCGTCGTCATGCGCGTCACAAGCGAGGCGGACGAAAACTTATCAATGTTTTCAAAAGAAAACGTCTGCACCGCATAAAACGTATCGTGCCGCACGTTTTTGGCAAAGCCCGCCGCCGCCCTCGCGCAGGTGAAGCCCGCGATGCCGCCGCACAGCAGCGAGGAAATCGCCATGGCCACCAGCTTCACGCCGGTCGTTGTGATATCCTGCATCTGCGCGCCGGCCTTGATGTGGTTCACCAGATCGGCGGTCAGCGTCGGGATAAACACCTCGATCACGACCTCGCCGATGATGAATACCAGCGTAAGCACCGACGGCAGCCAGTAGCCGCGCACGCAGCGCGCGAATCGCCGAATCATCGTTTCATCTCCCTTTTCTGTTTTCCTTCTCTGTGTTCCCCTGTTATGAGAAAAAACCCACGATCCGCGCTTTCGGCCGAAAGCTTCTCGTGGGTTTTATGCGCATGATCGGAGACGCAATTATTCCGCAAAGCCGGACTCGACCAGCTTCACAAGCTCCGTTACTGCCAGCTCCTCATCGGGGCCGCCGGCGATGATGCGGATATTGGTGCCGCCCATGATGCCCAGAGACAGAACGCCCAGCAGGCTCTTGGCGTTGACGCGGCG
>JAFWCS010000245.1 GCA_017534365.1 Clostridia bacterium
GAAGAGAAGCGAAGGGCAAAGAAATCGACCGCCATCATCACCAGAAACGACGCCGCGCCGACAGAAACGGTCAGCGCGGTTTTCGGCAGTTTTCTGAACAGCCGGACCGCCGCGTCGACGATCAGAATGCCGACCGCGATCTTGATGCCGTAAAACGCGCCCGCGACCCATTTGTTTGCAAGAAACCGGTCAAGAAAAAAGGAGATCGCCAGAATGATCACAAACGACGGCACGACCATGCCGAGAGTCGCCGCCGCAGCGCCGGGGACCCCCTTCCGCCGATAGCCGACGTAGGTCGCGCAGTTGATGGCAACCGGGCCGGGCGAGGATTCGGCCACTGCGGGCAGCGCCGTCATTTCCTCTGCGGTGAGCCAGTGCTTCTGCTCAACGCACACGCGCTCGATCAGCGGCAGCATCGCGTAGCCGCCGCCGAAGGTGAAAGCGCCGATTTTTGCAAATTGCAGGAATAATTCGATCAGCTGTTTCATAAGGCCATCATCTCTTCGGACTCGTTTTGTTTTTTCAGCGCTGCCATCCGGCCGTGAACGTCCTTGCCCACCGGGTTTCCGGGTGGGCGAGGATCTCCTCCGGCGCACCGTCCGCTTCGATCGTTCCGTTATTCAGGACGATCAGCCGGCCGGCATGCATCGCAAGCGCCGGCGAATGGGTGCTCATGAGCACTGTGCAGCCGCAGGCCGCCTGATACGCCTCGATCGCCTCGAGCGCCAGCGCCGCGCCTTCCGCGTCGCAGGCGGAGGTCGGCTCGTCGAGCAGCAGCAGATCACATCGCCTCGCCAGGACCCTGCAAAGCGAAAGCCGCTGCAGCTCGCCGCCGGAGAGCAGCTTTGCCTTTTTCTCCGCCAGATGAGAAAGCCCGAGCTGCGCGAGCAGACGGTCCGCCTCGGCTTTGTCTCCGCGGCCGAGCAGAATATTCTTTCGCAGATCGCCGCGGAATGCATACGCCTGCTGCGGCATATAAAGTCTGCTTTCCGGCGCTTCGATCTTGCCGGACGTCTCCCGGATCAGGCCGGCCAGAATCCGGAGCAGCGTCGTCTTCCCGCTGCCGTTGGCGCCCGCGAACACCACCGTTTCACCCTGCGCGATCGTTAAGCGCGGGAGATCGAGCACGGTGCGCGCGCCGTAGCTTTTTTTCAGTTCTCTGATCTCAACCATCGGCAGACTCCTTCACGATAAACGAAGCGAGGGCGTTGACAAGGAAGGCGATCAGCAGCAGGATGATGCCGAGCGCGAGCGCAAACGAAAACTTGCCCTTGTTTGTCTCGAGCATGATCGCCGTGGTCATCACCCGCGTTTTCCACTGGATGTTGCCGCCGACGATGCTCACGGCGCCGACCTCCGCAATGGAGTGCCCAAAGGCGTTCAGCACGACCGAAAACAGGGAGGAACGCCCCTCGCGGATACACAGGCGGGCGGTCCGAACGCCGGAAAAGCCGAGCCCGCGCGCCGTTTCGATCACGGGCTTCGAGGCGCTCTCAATGAAAGAGGACGACAGGCCGATGACCACGGGCGTGATGAGCAGGACCTGCGCCACGACCATCACAGGCACGGTGAACAGCAGGTTCAGCCTGCCGAGCGGCCCGTAATGCGTGAAGAGCAGATACACGATCAGGCCTGCCACCACCGGCGGCAAGCCCATGAGCGTGTGGATCAGTTTCTTGAGAAAGGCCTTCCCCCGAAAGGATCGCGAGCCGATCAGCGCGCCGAGCGGCAGGCCGAGCAGGCAGGAGATCAGCGTGCTGAAAAATGACATTCTCAGTGTAACGCCGATGATCTGCAGCAGTTCCCGATCGGGGGGGACCAGCAATTCAAACGCCTGACGGAAGCTGTCCATCCGTTATTTTTCGATCAGATAGAACAGCGCCGTGCCGTATTCCGTCTCGCCGTATTGCGCGATCAGCGCGCTTGCTTCATCAGAAAGCATCCAGTCGATGAACGCCTGCGCGCCTTCCGTATTCAGCCCGTCGATCTTCTCGGGATTCACAGCGATCAGGGAGTAAGTGTTCTTCATATCGTCGCCTTCGGCCAGCACGATGTCAAGATCCAGCGTATCCTGCATTGAGAGGAAGGTCGCCTTGTCGGTCAGGC
>JAFWCS010000246.1 GCA_017534365.1 Clostridia bacterium
AGCGGGCATCCTGCACGCCCGCGCCGAAGGCCGCGTTGGCGATCTGCTGCATGCTGCTGTTCACCAGGCGCGGCAGCCCATCCGGCAGACTGACGCAGATGCCGTCCGGCAGCAGGTCCAGCCCTTCGCAGACGGAGAGCGTCGATAGCTCCTCGCGCAGCAGCCGCCGAAGACGGATCAGCAGCACGATCGACGCAGCCAAAGATACCGCGGCAAACAGCCCGACGCCCGGAACCGGCAGCGCAAGGATGCGCTGCGTCAGCGGCGCGAACGGCTGATTGTTTTTCATCCGAATGAGCACGATCGCCACCGCGGCAGAAAGCATAAAATTGACAAGCCCGGCGATCAGGCTGCAGGCGAAGACGCCTTTGCCTGCCGGTAGGCGGAACGCCCGCGAGGCGCAGAACAGCGCGGCCAGCGCGATCATATAGAGGGCGAAGCCAATGGCGCGCAGCGCGACGGGCGAAAGATCGATCAGACGCATGGCAGATCCTCCTTTGCCGCCGTTTCGGTCAGCGCGATGCGGATCTCGCTGCCCTGTGCGCCTGCAGCGCCCTCGACGGCACGCCGCATGGTTTGCAGCTCCTCCGCAGGGATCCTGCCGCTGCGCAGGGTCAGCGTGACGGCCAGGCAAGCGCCGTTCTCCCCCTTGCGCGTGAGCGAAAGCGCAACGGCGGCAAGGGCGGGCAGCGTCTGCTCCAACGCAGTTTCAAACGCTTCATAGAGCGCGGCGGCGCTTTCGGCGGGCAGGTTCAGATCCGGCGCGACCGACAGATCGCAGGGGATCTCCGAGAGCCGCAGCGCCCTTGCCGATTCCTCAAAGCAGAGCCGCAGCTCCTCGCCGGTCAGCAGCGGGTGCGTCTGCGCCTGCAGCAGCAGGTTGGAGCGCCGCTTGCAATAGGCCAGCAGCACGCTGCAGCGCCGGAGCGCGGCGCGGAACGCCGCATCGTCCGCCGGCAGCGTCTCCGCCCAGCCGCTGAGTGTATCCAGCTGTGTGCGCAGCGATGCGGTCACGCGGTCATAAAGCTGCGTATGCGCGGCAGTCGCCCGGCTGTCCTCATCCATTTCCGCGGTCACGCGCAGCATGGCGTTCTCTTCTTCCAGATAATCGGAGCTTTCCTGCAGCGCCTCTTTCAGCCGGCGCAGCGCGGCAATATTTTCGGTCCAGTAGAACCAGCCGCCCTGCACGTGGCGGAGCTTGAGCAGCGTGTCGCCGTCCGGCAGAAGGAGTGCGCCGTTCTGCGCCGCGCGCAGCGTTTCCGGCGCCGGCCGCAGCGCGCCGACAGAGGCCTGCCGCACCCGGAGCGCCCGGTCGGCCAGCCCCGCGTTCAGAGAGGAGGCGGCAAAGATCGCTGGGTAATCGTTGTTGGAAACGATGACCCGCGCCGCGACCAGACTCTCCCAGATGGCGATGGCGCTGATGCAGACGAATTCGTTCATTTTAGAGGGTAATTTCAGATAATTCAGATAGTCTCCGGCATAGGCATAGACCAGGTGATAGGCCGCCACGGCACCGAGCACCGCCACGGGCAGCCACAGATTTTTGAACAGACGGCGGCTGACGGTCGAGCGGACCACCAGCACGACAAAGCTCAGGACCATCAGCGCGATCCAGACGCTCACAACATAATAAAGGGGACCGTAGGTGTACTGTTCCCAGTGTGCCACCCCCTGCGGGAAGCAAAAGGCCCACGAGTGCAGATCATTTGTCAGGATGCCCGCCGCAAGCAGCGCCGCGGGCAGATACAGCCAGCGCCACCGCCCGGCGATCTCATGATTGTCGGGCTTGCCGAAGCAAAGCGACGCCCGCACCACGAAAAGCGGGCCGAAGATCAGCGGGATATAATAGGCATACCAGAGATACCGCGCCGCCGTGCCGCTATTTGTCACAAAGGTGTATTTGGCGGCGCGCAGCAGGATCAGCAGCATGAACAGCACTGCGAACGCCGTGGCGTTGCTGCGCATCTGCTTTTGCGGAAAGCGGCGGCGCAGGCTGAAAAGCCACTGCAGATAAACGAGCAGGATCAGCGTGGAGGCACACAGACCGCCGTGCAGGATCGCAGTATACCACGCGGAAGGGTGCGCGGCGCGCAGGGCACGCTGGATCTCATCGTTATTCATCACGTCGGCCAGCGCCAGCGGCAGGACGTAAGACAGCAGACGAAACAGTGAATTCCGGTGAATGCGCAAGCGGCCCCTCTCCTTTCGTGAAATGTATATAGTTAAATAATATTATATCACAATCTGATTTGATTTGTATATTACCCATTTGGGTGAATTTTTTCGAAAAATCAAAAAATCGTGTTTTTCAACAAATCCGGCCTTGATTATTCTGCATGCCGCCGCGAAAAAACTATTCTTTCGGGTAATCGAAAAGGATAATTATACTTTTTATAATAATATTTAGGTATTGATATTACCTGAATAAGATTCCGCAAGGAATCGATCAACCGGGAGGCATTGATATGAAACACATCCGCAGACCCCTTTCGTTCCTGCTCACGCTGGTGATGCTCGTCACCTCCGTGGGGCTGGGACTGACCGCCACCGCCTGGGGCGATGCTTCGCCGCAGGCAACGGCGACGATCACGCTCAAGGCGAATGCCGAAGGGGTGACCAATATGCCGAGCAACCCCACGGTCACCGTGCCCGGCACGGTCAAGATGCCGCCGACAGAAGGTCAGCCGACCCCGACCCGCGACGGCTACACGTTCCAGGGCTGGTCTTACAGCAGCGATCCCACGGCGAATGCCGCGTCAGCGCTGGCGCCCGGAACGGAGATTACGTTGACCCAGGCGAAGGACAGCTTCACTGCCTATGCCGTCTGGAAGAAGAATCCGGTCTACACCCTGCATTTTGACGCCAACGGCGGCTCCGGTGCGCCGGCGGATATCACCGGTTACGGTGAGGTTACAATCCCTTCGAAGGTGCCGACCCGCGACCACTATACTTTTAGAGGCTGGGCGCTCAGCGCCGCAGAGGCTTCACCCGCCTATCATGAGAATGGTCCATACAATCTGAACGGCAACGTCACGCTTTATGCGGTCTGGAAACAGTACACGCTGACCTTCAACGCCAACGGCGGCTCCGGCGCGCCGGACAGCCTCACGGGCGGCAAGGTAAAGATCCCCGACACGAAGCCCGCGAAGAAAGACAGCGCCTTCCAGGGCTGGGCAACCAGCAAAACCGCGACGACGCCCAGCGCGCTCTATCAGGCAGGCAAGGAGGTCACCCTGTCGACCAATCTCACGGTTTATGCCGTCTGGAAAACGTCCGCCGGCTATACGCTGACCTATGACGCCAATAACGGCACCGGCGCCCCCGCGGCGCAGACCGGCAGCGGCAGCATCACCCTTTCGAGCACGAAGCCGACCCGCGACAACTACATTTTTGACGGCTGGTCGATGAACAGCAGCGCAACCACCGCTTCTTATTCTGCGGGCGGCAGCTTCACCCTGAACGGCGACGTTACGCTCTACGCCGTCTGGAAGCAGTACACCGTCAGCTTCAACGCCAATGGCGGCTCCGGCGCGCCCCCGGCGCAAACCGGCAGCAAATTTACCTTCACGAGCACGAAGCCGACCCGCAGCGGCTACACCTTCGTGCAATGGAACACCGCGCAGGATGGCTCCGGCACGAACTACGCCGGCACAGGCACCTTCGACCTGACGGAGGATATGACCCTGTATGCGCAGTGGCGGAGCGACGCCGAATACAGCATGTCCTTCGATGCCAACGGCGGCGGCGGCGCACCGGCAACGATCATTTACACGGGCAAGACCTATCTGCCGCTGCAGACCCCCGTGCGCCCCAATTACACGTTCCTCGGCTGGGCAACCTCAACCAGCGCTTTCCCGGTGTATCAGCCGGGCGAGTTCTACTGGGCGTCAAGCAAGGACGTCAAGTTCTATGCGATCTGGCACAAGGACGGCGTTTCCAATACGCTGACCTTCAATGCGACGCAGAGCGGCGTGACGAATCTGCCCGCGACGCAGACCAGCACGACCGGCACCTGGACCATCCCGACCACGAAGCCGACCCTCAGCGGCTATAAATTCCTTGGCTGGAAGGGCTCCGGCGGGGTCAACACACCCTTCTTTGTCGGGGGCGAAAAGGTAAGTTTTTCCGGCAACGCGACACTGAACGCCGTTTTTGTGGCAACCAGTGAAACGGTCTATACGCTGACCTTCAATGCCAACAATGGCACCGGCGCGCCGCCTGCGCGCTCCTTCGGTGCAAC
>JAFWCS010000247.1 GCA_017534365.1 Clostridia bacterium
ACGAGGCTTAGGCGGTGACGGAGAGTGGCGCGGACCGGGGCAAGCGGAATGCCGCCGATGAAGATATAGGGCACGAATTTGCCCCAGCGGGTGCGCGTTTTTTCGATGATGCCGCCGACGATCAGATCGTCGACCACGTCCCATACGCCGGCAATGATGTTGTAGGTCGACTGCAGCGGAAGGCTGATCTTGAGGATGCTGTCAACGAACAGATCCTTGTGCCCGTCGATGTTGAAGCCGCGGCTGCCGTCAAAGAGCATGTAGCCGATCGTCTGGCGTCGGCTGATGACCCGGCGGTCGACGTCGACCAGCTGACGGAGCTTTGCGTTGACCTGTTCAAGCTCGGGATCGTTTCTTTTGACTTCGTCTTCCATTTGTCAGCACCCCCCTCACTTCATCGCCTTGCGACGTTCTTCTTCTGCCAGCGCGGCAAGCCGCTCTTTTTCCCGCACTTCTTCCTGCATGGCGGTGAGCGCCTCCACCATCTTCTTGCGGATCTCCAGCTCGCTCATCCCCTGCGCGACGTAGCGGAAATACTCCTCGCTCGGCAGGCCGCCGATGTAGCAGGTGGTCCATCTGACCCGAAGTCCCTTCTTAGCCAGATAGAGATTATAAACCAGGATCACCGCCAGCAGCAGCAGATAGATCCACACGCCGAACGCCGGTCTGCCGCCGCCTGCGATCCAGACAACGACGGCGGCCGCCGCCGCGCAGATCATGATGAGGTTGAGGATCAGGTTGCGCTGCTTCCCGTGCCTGCCCAGCGACATCACAAGACACACAAGGCAGACGAGGATCATCGCCGCCGAGAAAAACAGCAGCAGCGTCGCAAGCTGCGCAGGCTTGCCGCGCAGCGCGTCGCCGACCAGCACGCCGAAGCCGCCCTCGGGCAGATGCTTGTAAAGATCAATGACGTTCATGGCCCGCTCGCCCGTCAGCAGCGGCAGAAACAGCGCGCCGATGGGCAGCACGTGCAGAACCAGCCGGAGGATCGCCGGCCACGAGCCGAAAAATGCCGCCTTCGCCCGGTCAATGGCAGGCTGATGCTTCGCGTGCTCGATCTCGGCCTGTTCGCTCTCCGCCAGCAGGCGCTCGTTGGAGCCGAAATAGATCAGATTGACGCCGCAGTCCGGACAATCCTGCTTCCAATCCGTCAAATGCAGGGTCCGTCCGCAGTTCGGACACTTTGCCATAGGAATCCCCCTCTGACATTATTCGTTTTCATTATATTTTATTCGCGGATGCTTGTCAAGATAAACTGAAACCGAATCAGCAAAAGCATCTGTTTCCGCTTTCCGGCTGTTGCCGACGCTTTGCGCCTTGCGCGCGCCGCTGTCAGAGAAGCCGCCTTTCCCATGCCAGGCAGCGACCGGTGCAATCCGCAGCCGGCAAGTTAATAATTTGTTAACAAATACTCGACAATAATATAATATTTCTAATATAATAATATAAATATAATGGAGTAATATAGCACTTGTTTACTATATGGAGGGATCAGAGTGCAGAAAAAAATGAAAAAAGGACTTTCCCTGCTGCTGGCGTTCGTGCTGACGCTCGGCGTCCTCGCCGTCGGCCTGCCGGGGCTGGTGACGATCGCGAAGGCGGACACCTGGAGCGGCACGATCAGCGATCCGGGCACGGAATATGTGACCAGCGGCAACACCGTGCACCTGTATTCCGCACGGGCGCTCGTCTGGTTTGTTAACCGGGTCTACAACGGAAATGACTTCAACGGCGTGACGGTCTATCTGGACGTGGACGTCGACCTGAACAGTCAGGATTTCGTTGGAAAAAGTGTGTTCCCATACAGCGACGGCCGCTATTTCCGCGGCACCTTTGACGGCCAGAACCACACGATCTCCAATTTCAAAATGACGGACAGCAACCACCGCGTGGCCATGTTCCGCCAGACGGAAAATGCGACCTTTAGAAATCTGAACTTCACAAACGTAAGCATCACCAGCAACGGAGACTACAGCGGTCATGCCGTGCTGGTGGGCTATCATAAGTCCGGCAGCCTGACGTTTGAGAACATCCATGTGCAGAGCGGTTCGATCAGCGGCTACCGCTGGATGGGCGCGCTCGCCGGCGAAATCGCTGCCAACAGCAGCGGCAATCGTCTGACGATGACGAACTGCTCCAACGGCGCGACGATCACCGGCCGCAATGCTCGCGTGGGCGGCCTGGCCGGTTCCAGCCTGCCTGCTGTTTACGCGACAAACTGCTCCAATACCGGCAACGTGACGGGGGGATCCTCGGACGTCGGCGGTATCGTTGGCTGGATCGAGGATGACCCCTCCACCTTCAGCGGTTGCAGCAACAGCGGCAGGATTCAGGGCACGGATGCTGTCGGCGGCATTGTCGGCTATTTCGGAAAGGATGCCCAGGATCAAAAGATGACGCTGACCAACAACACGAACGCCGGCAACGTAACCGCCACCGGCGGCAGAGCCGGCGGTATCGCGGGTCACCTTGAAACCGACAACAACGCGCATATCATCAGCGGCAACGTCAATCAAGGCAACATTACGGGTACGGACGACACGGGCGGCATCATTGGCCGCAACAAGGGCTTCGGCAACTGGACCAACAACAAGAACTACGGCACGATCAAGTCTACGGGCGACAACGCCGGCGGCATCTGCGGCGAGATCGAGGATGATAATCAGACCTTTGAGGACTGCCTGAATGAAGGCTATGTGGAGGGCAAGTATTCCACCGGCGGCATCATCGGCTATGCGCCGAAAGCAACGCATACTTTCAGGAGATGTAAAAACACGGCGGACGTTGTCAGCACCGACGGTTCGGCAGGCGGCATCTTCGGCCTTGGTACCAGCAACAAATCGATCGGCGCTTTCTATAACTGCGAAAACGAAGGCGATATCACCGCGAGCGCACATGCCGGCGGCATATCCGGCGAACTTGCCAATAAGGACGGCGACGGCGTCTGCACGTATGAAAACTGCATCAACCGCGGCGATATCACAGCCAACGGCGGCCATGCCGGCGGTCTTGCGGGTATCATCCGTTCCGATTCCACCCACGTTTTCACCGGCAACTATAACTACGGCACGATCAAGGGCAAGGGTGAATCCGGCGGCGGCATTCTGGGCTACAACATGGGCGGCGGCACGTGGACGAACAACTACAACTACGGTGAAGTCAGAGAATGCCCGGACAACGCCGGCGGCCTGGTCGGCGAAATCGAAGACTCCGACACGAACACCTTCACCAACTGCCATAACCGCGCAAACGTCACGGGCGGAAACAGCGTCGGCGGCCTGTTCGGCTACGGCGGCAGCGCGTCTCACAGCTTCACGAACTGCACCAACACCGGCAATATCACGGCCACAAACACCAACTATTACGCAGGCGGTCTGTTCGGTTACGGCACCGGGAGCATCACCTGCACGGAATGCTGGAACATCGGCACAGTCAAGTGCAACAAGGACGCGGGCGGCCTGGTCGGCAACGCGAACGGTTCTGCCAGATTTACAAGGTGCTGGAATGCCGGCGCTATTGGCCCGTATTCCACCGACGGCAGCGGTTTTTCCTACGGCGGTCTGGCCGGCTACAGCAAAAGCCCGGGCTCGACCACGGCCATGGTCGTGGACTGCTTTAACTGGGGCACGATCACCGGCGGCTACGTCGGCGGTATGATCGGTTATACGGATAACTCAAACTATCAAGTGACCTATTGCTACAATACGGGCCGGCTGATTGGCGTCAACGCCACCTGGTCGTTCGTCGGCTATCAGGGCTCCTGCGGGTCCGGATGTTATAAAAACATCAACAACGGCAGCGGAACCTACAAGACCGATCAGGAATTTATCGACTATAATTTCTCGATCGACAATAACTTCAAAAAGAATGCGGAAGGCGTCACGATCCACGGCGTCACCTACTATTTCCCGATCCTCGGCTGGTGCGAAGGCTCGATGCCGGGCAGCTGCTACCATGTTGTGAGCTGGACGGCGCATGATGCGGGAGACAGCTTGTTTTACACCTGCGACAAGTGCGGCGAGCGCCTGGATTCCGAATGCCCCGTTTCGGCGGTTTCCATGACCGCGCTGCCCACCGCGAAGGACAGCATCCTGCAGGACGGCGTGATCTACAACGTGGCGAGCACCCGGACGGTTGAAGGCTCAAGCAGCCAGAACGGCTTGAAGGTTGCGGATAATGCAACGGTCGTTCTCTACATTCCCGCCGGCGTGACCCTGACCGTCAAAGGCGGCAGCGCCTCCGGCACCACGACCGGCAAGGCCGGCATCCTTGTGCCGACGTCGTCCACCCTGATTATTGCGGGCGGCGGCAGCCTCACGGTGCAGGGCGGCAACGGCGGTAACGGCGCCGCTGGTACTGACGGCAACAATAATTCTAACGGTGGCTGGGGCGGCGCAGGCGGCGCAGGCGGCGGCGCAGGCATCGGCGGCAACGGCGGTAACGGTGGTAACGGCGGCAACGCCGGTGATAATGGTTCCGGACGGAGCTGGAACGGCGGCGACGGCGGCAAAGGTGGCAACGGCGGCGACTGCGGCAAAATATTTATTATGAGTACTATGCCAGCCTCAAATATTAACACAACTACCGGCTCTACCGGCAACGGCGGCAACGGCGGC
>JAFWCS010000248.1 GCA_017534365.1 Clostridia bacterium
AGACCGGCGGTCGGCGCATAGAGCGCGGCGAGCGCCTGCTCGCTGATATAAGGCTCGACCTCGCGCAGCTTGGCCTGATCATAGATCTCGAGGCCGGGCACGCCGTTTTTGTGACCGCGCTCAAGGAGGGTGTCAAGCATTGCTTTTTCTTCTTCGCTGAACGCGACGACCAGGGAGCCGATCGGCTTGAAGGGGACGTGCAGCGTTTCGCAGAGCGCGGGCATCATCGCCGTGCCTTCCACGTTGAATTTTGCCTTCAGCGTGCCGGGCAGGGCGTCGAAGCCGGCGTGGACGATGGCGCTGTTTGCTTTAGAAGTTCCCATTGCGACGTCGTTGCATTTTTCAACGAGCGCAACCTTGATGTCGCAGTGGCTCAGCGCGCTGGCGATCAATGCGCCGCAAACGCCCGCGCCGACAACGGCAACGTCATAGATCATGAAAAAAACCTCCGCTAATCTGGTTTCCGCGGGACCTGCCCGAAACGAGGCTGCCCGACGGTCTAACTGTCATTATACTACAATTGAAAGAAGAAAACAATAAAAATTTCTTATATAATGAATATTTTTTGTATATTTGATTTCGCGTTGTCGATTTTTATCTGGGGCGGATTTCGATCTGCGCAAGCACTTCGCCGACCCGTTCATGCAGCACCAGATCCGCCTGCCGGTCCATATGTGTGGCGTCGCGGTTGATGATGACGAGTCTGTCGCCCCGGAAATACTGCAAAAACCCGGCGGCGGGATACACGGTCAGCGATGTGCCGGCCACGATCAGCAGATCCGCTTTCGCTATGGCCTCCACCGCCTGCGTGATCGTTTCGCCGTCCAGCGGCTCTTCATACAGCACCACGTCCGGCTTGATGATGCCGCCGCAGGCGCAGCGCGGCACGCCTTCCGCATGATAAACCGCAGAAAAATCATAAAACCTGCCGCATTTCATACAGTAGTTGCGGTGGACGGAGCCGTGCAGCTCATAGACCGTTTTGCTGCCTGCCTTCGTATGCAGGCCGTCGATATTCTGCGTCACGACCGCCTGCAGGCGTCCGGCCTGCTCAAGCGCCGCCAGCTGCCGGTGCGCCGCGTTCGGCTCCACGTCGGGGAAGCAGAGATAATTGCGGTAGAATGTGTAGAATTCTTCCGGATGCGAGAGGAAAAAGCTGTGGCTGATGACCTGCTCGGGCGGGTAATGACAGTCCATCATATACAAGCCGTCCGCCGACCGGAAATCCGGAATGCCGCTTTCGGTGGAAACGCCTGCGCCGCCGAAAAAGACGATGCGTTCGCTGCTGTTGATCCAATCGGACAGCGTCTGAATCTCAGCTTTCATGCTGCAGCCTCCTTTATTATGAGTTTACACTTTTATTATATCATGCCGCCGCGGCGGAATCAACAAGATAAAGTGTAGTTTTTTGAAAGACGCTCTATATATCTGAAATTGTCCGCATAAAACAGTTGCAAATCAAACAATATAATGATATAATAAATTATTAAAATTTAATTGTGTTTTTTGCCCGAAACCGTCCATACTGTGATTGATGCAATATTGCGGAAAGGGTGAAGCACAGTATGGGGGATCTGCGTGACTTTTTGATCTGCGCGCCGGGCGATGGTGCGGCCGAACCGGCGGAGGAATCACGGGAAAGCGCGCTGAATGACGGCGCAGTGACCGTTCACACGCGCGGCATGGTGCTCAATACTCTCAACCATCTCATGGACTTTCGTGCCATATTCGGCTGCTCTGTCAAGAATCCATTGCGGAA
>JAFWCS010000249.1 GCA_017534365.1 Clostridia bacterium
GGCGTGTTTGAAGTTTTCTTTGACAGCTTCATCATCTGCACGCTGACTGCGCTGATGTTTCTGACGACCTTTGACGTTGCGGCGCTTTCGGCGGAAAAGGAGGACAGCGTGATGTCCATGACCATGTTCTCTGAGAATTTCGGCGCGTTCGGAACGGCGGCGTTTTCCGTGATCCTGCCGCTGTTTGCGTTCACGACGGTGATCGCCTGGTCCTATTACGGCGAAAAGGCGGTGGAATTCTGCTTCGGCTGGCTGAAGGGCGGCCGCAGCAGGATCGCGGTGACGGTGTTCAAGGTGGTTTACGTTGTGCTGATCGCCGCTTCCGCCACGATCCACAGCGAACTGATCTGGGCAATCGACGACACCTTCAACGGTCTGATGGCGCTGCCGAACCTCATCTGCCTGCTCGCGCTGGGCGGCCTGGTGAAGAAGATCACGCAGAACTATTTTGACCGCAAAAAAGGCAAGGACGTCGCGCCGATGCTTTCGGCTTATCCCGAGCTGAATGCGGAGTTTGCCGCAGATATCCTGACCCAGAATGAGGAAATGCAGTAAGCGGAAGCCGCCGCGGACGCTTTTTCTGATTACATCTTGCATGCAGGCGAAAAGAAGGATATAATGGTTCGCGGAAGCGAAGTTCTTTGTTTGAGGTGACGGACCATGAGAGAAATCAACGTCAGCGTGATCGCAGACGCGGTCGAAACGCTGTGCATCGAAGCCAACGAGCATCTGCCTCAGGACGTCAGATGCGCCATCGAGGCCTGCCGCGCGTGCGAACCGTGGCCGACTGCACAGGGCGTGCTGGACAGGATCATTGAAAACTACGAGATCGCGGACGCGCAAAGCGTCCCGATCTGTCAGGATACCGGCATGGCCTGCGTGTTCCTCGAGATCGGGCAGGACGTGCATTTTACCGGCGGCGATCTCACTGCGGCCGTGGATGAAGGTGTCCGGCGGGGCTACGACAAAGGGTATCTGCGGAAATCCGTGGTGAAAGACCCGGTCCGCCGCGGCAACACGGGCGACAATACGCCCGCCATGCTTTACACGGAGATCGTGCCCGGCGACCGGGTGAAGATCACCGTCGCCCCGAAGGGTTTCGGCAGTGAAAACATGAGCCAGATCCGCATGTTCAAGCCCTCGGCCGGCCTGCAGGGGATCAAAGACTTCATTCTGCAGGTCGTGGAAGAAGCCGGCCCGAATCCCTGCCCGCCGATGGTGGTCGGCGTCGGGATCGGCGGAACGTTCGATAAATGTGCGCTGCTGGCGAAGAAGGCGCTGCTGCGCCCGCTCGACAGCCGCAATCCGGATCCGTTCTATGCGGCGCTGGAGGAGGAAATGCTGGAAAAGGTGAACGCCCTCGGGATCGGTCCGCAGGGCTTTGGCGGCAAAACGACGGCGATCGGCCTGAATATCGAAACGCTGCCCACGCACATTGCGGGCATGCCCTGCGCGGTCAACATCAACTGCCACGTCACCAGGCATAAGAGCCGGACGGTCTGAGGAGGCGACGGAAATGGAAAAACACATCACTTTGCCGCTGACGGAGGCGCTCGCCAGAACGCTGAAGGCAGGCGACACCGTTTATCTCACAGGCGTCATTTATACTTCACGCGACGCCGGCCACAAACGGATGTGCGAAGCGCTTGCAAGAGGCGAAGCGCTGCCGTTTGATCCGACGGACGCGACCATTTACTACGTTGGCCCCACGCCGGCAAAGCCCGGCCGGCCGATCGGTTCTGCCGGCCCGACGACCTCGGGCAGAATGGACGCGTATGCGCCGACGATGATGTCGGTCGGCGCGCGGGGCATGATCGGCAAGGGCGCGCGTCTGCCGGAAGTGGTTGAGGCGATGAAGAAGTATGCGGGCGTCTATTTCGGCGCAATCGGCGGCGCCGGCGCGCTGATCGCCGGATCCATCAAAAGCGCGGAGCTGATCGCCTACGAAGACCTCGGCGCAGAGGCGCTGCGAAAGCTCTACGTGGAGGAGATGCCGCTCGTCGTGATCATCGACAGCGAAGGCAACAACCTGTATGAAAGCGGCAGAGCGGCCTATCTGGCGTCGCTGGAGTAACGGCTGCCGCAACTATTTACGACCGCCCGCGGGACGTTTCGTCTCGCGGGCGGTCGTGCTGTGCTGTATACTGTTGAATGATCATTGAAAGGCGGAACGGCCGGCGTCTTCTTCCTCACGCATCGACGACCCGCGTGCCTTTGACCGGGACCTTGCCGAGGAAAGGCACCTTGACGCTGCCCTCGACGGTATCGCCGGAAAAGACGGCCTCCAGCTTCAGGTCGGCGTGGGGGAGGAGGGGCGCGCTGATCA
>JAFWCS010000250.1 GCA_017534365.1 Clostridia bacterium
ATTATTCCACACGTTTCTGGAGGTTGGATTCCCATGGACAGGTAACGCATTCCCGCAAATCAATTTTTGAAAATTGAAAGAAAGGAAGCGACATTATGAAAAAAATCTTTTCCGTCCTGCTCGCATTGGCCATGATGCTGGCGCTGACGCCCTCCGCCATTCTGGCCGAAGCATATCTGAACGCAACGACTTACTATTATCAGATCAACACGGAGCAGGATCTTGTGGACTTCGCGCAGCAGCTGAATGCGCAAAGCCCAAGCCACATGGAAGGCCGTGTAGAGCTGACGACGGATCTTTTTATGAATAATCTTCCGTCCTACAACTGGCTCAGCGGCAGATTCAAGGGCACTTTCAACGGCAACGGCCACACGATTTACGGCCTCGACTCACAGACCGGCGGCCTGTTTGCGGAGCTGGAAGGCGGCGGAAAGATCTTTGACCTCACGCTGAAGGATGCGCAGATCCACACCACCGCCTCGACCGCGCCGGGCAGCGGCTATTGCGGCGCGTTTGCGGATTCCTGCGCCGGCGTGATTGAGAACTGCTATCTGACCGGCAGCTCCGTTGTGGATTCCGACGGCGCGGCTGTCGGCGGCATCGTCGGCATTCTGAACGGGGACGCCTACGAGTATTATATTGATGAAGAGGCGATACAGGGGCCGACCCCGTATGAAGGATTTGAAAATGATCCGGACAAGGTTGCCGTTTCCATGATTCGCAGCTGCGAAACCGGTCCCGAGGTCACGGTGAAAAACCTTTATAACCAGACCGTGGTCGGCACGATCTCTACTGCCAGCCCCGTGGTGGAGCAGTACGGCCTTGCCGGCGGTATCGTGGGCATCACGCACCCGGGCTTCATCGAGCACTGCGTGAACCGCGCCGCCGTCTCCGGCATGCGTCCCGGCGGCATTCTTGCCGAAGCGACCTGTGAAACCACCATCCGCTTCTGCACGAACTACGGCGACATCAATCAGGATGAAACGATCCATTGGGCGGCTGAGGCGGCGATGAACAACTCCACGCCGTTCCAGCAGGTTGTCAACCTCGTCTATAACGGCGATTACGGCGAAGCTGCGATCGACCAGTATCCGCTCGGCGCGGGCGGCATCCTCGGCCTCGCGCTTTCGATCACAGCCGCCCAGGTCACGATCCAGAACTGCATGAACTACGGCAGCGTCATCGGCATCGTCAACGTCGGCGGCATCGCCGGCATGCTCGAGACCTATCTCGCCCAAATCGTCAACTGCGGATGCGACAAAAAAGAGAGCCACGGGTTTTCAAACGATGATTACTACATGGTATACGGGAACGTCATCGGCGGCAGCTTCAACGTGGGCGGTCTTGTCGGCTATATGGCCAGCGGCTATGACGGCGGCTACTATTACACCACCACCAGCACGCGCAACGCCTCCGGCTACGCTGCTTCCCGCAGTATTCCCGAAGTGGGCCTGATCATTTATAACAGCTATAATTCCGCGCCCTTCGCGCAGGGAACGGAATACACTTACGCGCCGACCGACGCGGTATTCGGCGGCCTGATCGGCAGAGCCGGCGAGGGCGTTTCGATCGAAAACTGCCACAACGCAGGCCTTCCGGTCGTGGAAAGGTATGACGCGGGCGATCCGATGAATGCAGTCGTCGCCGCCTCGAAGTTCGGCTCCCTGATCGGCTATTCCGCCGCGCAGAACGTCTATATCACGCACAGCTACGGCTGCGTCAATCTCGATAAGAATTGGATGGATCTGATCGGCGACTATCAGCCCGGCGGGATCTACCTTGACGCGCAGTACTGCACGGACGTCGGCGCCTATGCGCTGGACGCCTCCACGATCAACCAGATCTATCCGAGCACGCCCGGATGCGGCGGCGTGATCCTCTCGATCAATCAGCCGTTTAACGCGCCCGTCATGCAGACGCCGAGTACCGGCGTTTTGACCGGCAACAATCTCGTTCTGACAGAGCTGGAAGCGTACGTGCGGAACTACAGATTCTCCATCGTCGACCCCGTGGCGGCAATGAACATAAACAATGTGCCGATTGCGCAGAACTGGTGCGTCTGGATCCACGCGGCGTTCCTTCACTGGTACTGTGCGGAGCCGTTAAATCTCCACGGGCAGGGCATCACGCAGGACTGTGAGGAATACGCGATTTTCCACGGCTCCTTTGAGAATCCGGATCCGTTGACCTTCCATGCGCCGGGTTACGACTCCCCGAACAGCTACCCGACTTACGGCTTGCCGGCTCTGCCGTCCAACGTGATCTGGAGCCCGATCAACGGCCAGCCTGCGATCGTCATCACGCCCGCAGTCGTTGTCAGTCACTCGCTGACGCTGAATGGCGATATCGGCGTCAACTTCTACGTGAGCGTTCCCTTCGCCTCGGAAGACGCCTTTGGCAAATTCCAATTCGGCAGCTCCACCTTCGAGGTGCCGATCGATCTGACAAAATACCAAATCAGCACGGAAGGCGAGAAGCTCTATAAATTCACCTGCTTCGTCAACGCTTCGCAGATCTCCACGCAGATCACCGGCACCGTGACGAACCACGTGATCATGGAGGATGCGAGCATTGACGAATGGGTTGAAAGCGAAACCCTCACCTATTCCGTCAACCAGTATCTGAACGAGATCGCCAACCATCCCTATTATCAGAATCAGCCTGTGTTAATGGATCTGATGCGCGCGCTCTCCGTTTACGGCTTCTACGCCAACGAGCTGCTGCACACGGTCAGCGATTTCGAGCGTTCCGTCCTGTTTGACGACTCCGATCTGGACACGATCACGGCGGATGCGCTGTTCGAATATCAGGCGAACATGCAAGACTACGGCGACGCGATCAGCTACTACGGCTCGAGCCTCCTGCTTCAATCGAAAACGTCGATCAAGCATTACTTCACTGTGGATGAAGACCTGCTGGCGATGCAGGGCATCACACTGGATGATTTCGCTTTCCTTTGCGAAGGACCGGACGGTGAATTTGATCTCACTCCCGTGCGCAACGGCAATTACTACTCCGTGGAGATCCCGAACATCGAATCCGGCCATCTCGGCCAGAATTATACCGTGCGCGTCCTCGGTCCTGTCACCGACCCGGATGTGGATCCCCTCGCTGCAGAATGGAACTACTCCGCGCTGAGCTATGCTTACACCGTGCTGCACGCAGCGGAACAGGGCGGCAACGTCTCTGACGCGCAGGTTCAGCTTTCGCAGGCGCTCGCCATCTATTACAACTGCGCGCATGCGTATTTCGGTTAATGAAAAAATGAAAGGAGCTTGATTCCGATGAATAAGAAAGAACTGTATGAAGCTCTGGAGCTGGACGTCATTGAATTTGACGTGAAGGACGTCATCACCACCAGCGGTGAGCCCGTCACCGACGAGTTCGAGACGCCGATCATCCACGGTTAACAGTCATTGAGTTGACAGAAATTGCCTCGGTCGCGAAATCGCGGCCGGGGCTGTTTCTCTATCATCCAGTCGGCTGCGGCGCTTCGATCTTGCGCCGGACAGAAGCAAAGGGCGTGCTGCATTCGTTTGCA
>JAFWCS010000251.1 GCA_017534365.1 Clostridia bacterium
GACCTCCTGAATTTCATAGCGCCCGTCCAGACGCTTGCCGGTATAATTATCCATCGTATCTACCTTTCCTTTCAATCGATGAAATTATTTCTCAATGATCACAACGGTGATATTGTCGCCGCCGCCGTTGCTGTTGGCAAGATCCACAAGCCGGTCGCAGTAGCGGTGATATTCCCCGTCCGACGTGCAGTTCACAAGATCCGCCGGCGTGGTATAATTCGTCAGTCCGTCCGTGCAAAGCAGCAGCAATTCGCCATCCTCCAGCGGTTCCTGGCAAAAATCGATTTTCGGCGTATTCTCAACGCCGAGGGCGCTGGTGATGATGTGCTTCTGCGGATGCGTCGCCGCTTCTTCCGGCGTGATCTCTCCGTTCTCCACCATCCGCTGCACGACGGAATGATCACGCGTGAGCTGGATCGGCACACCTTCCGAAATGCGGTAGGCGCGGCTGTCGCCGGCGTGGGCAATGTAAGCGTAGTCCTCCGTCACGATCACGGCCACCGCCGTGGTGCCCATGCCCTCATTCGCCTGATCGCTGAGAGAAAGCGCATAGATCTCTTTGTTGGCAAGCTCGATCGTGGAAACCAGCAGACTTTTGATCGAAAGATCGCTCATGCCAGGGCGGTAGGCAGACAGCAGCCGCTCCCGCATCGTCTTCACGGCCGTGCTGCTGCTGGCAAGCGCACCGGCCTGCGCGCCGCCCATGCCGTCGCAGACCAAGGCATAGACCGCGCCGCCCGTCAGCTCGCCCGCCGCATACGCATCCTGGTTTTCTTCGCGTTTGCGGCCGAGATCGGACTTGGATGAAATAATCATATGGCTTCTCCCCCTTCGGAGTGATTTTCATTTTGCCTGCGGCGCAATTGCCCGCAGGAGGCGTCGATATCGCCGCCGAGCTTTCGGCGCACGGTCGCATTGACGCCGCCGCGCGCAAGCAGCTCAACGAAGCGCTGCACACGCTCCGGCGAGCTGGGATGAAACGGGCTCTCCGCCACTTCGTTGACCGGGATCAGATTCACGTGGCAGAGCATGCCGCGCAGGCGCTGCGCGAGCTCGAGCGCGCAGGCGTCGCTGTCGTTGACCCCCGCCAGCATCGCATATTCAAACGAAATGCGGCGCGAGGTCACTGCAGCGTAGTCCCTGCAGGCAGACAGCAATTCTTCGATCGGGTATCTGCGGTTGACCGGCATGATCCGGTCGCGCAGGTCATTATTCGGCGCGTGGAGCGACACGGACAGCGTCAGCTGCAAATGCCGCGTCTGCAGCGCCCGGATCTGCGGCACAAGGCCGCAGGTGGAAAGCGAAATATTCCGCATGGACAGATTCCGCCCGTTTTCGTCGTTGACAAGTGAAAGAAAGCGCATCACGTTGTCAAAATTATCCAGCGGCTCCCCCATGCCCATGAGCACAATATGAGAAATCTGAATGCCGAGCGCACGCTCCGCCGTATAAAGCTGCGAAAGCATTTCTCCGGCGGTCAGGCCGCGGCGGAAGCCGCCGAGTGTGGAGGCGCAGAACGCGCAGCCCATCTTGCAGCCGATCTGCGAGGAAACACAGATCGTCGCGCCGTATTTATACTGCATCACGACGCTTTCAACGTAATCGCCGCCCTGCATGGCAAAGAGGAACTTGACTGTGCCGTCCAGCGCGGAGGTCTGCTGCCGGACGATCCTGCAGCCGATGATCGGATAGGACGCGGCAAGCGTTTCACGCAGGGATTTCGGCAGATTGGTCATCTCGCCGTAATCCGCGGCGCCGTGCTGATGCAGCCATTGAAAGATCTGCTTCGCGCGGAAGGCCGGCAAACCGGCGGCAGTGAGCGTGGTCTGCAGCTCGGGCAGCGTCATGGAAAGAATGTCTCCGCTCATGCGCCGCCTCCGCTTTTTTCGAATGCGGCGATAAAGAAGCCGTCCGTGCCGTGAATGTGCGGCATCAAAGTCAGATACGCCGTGTCGTCGATGCGCCTGAGCTGCGGCAAAACACGGATCGCGCGGAATTCCGGATGCTCCGCCAGGAAGCGGTCGCACACGCCTTGATTCTCCGCCGGATTCAGCGTGCAGGTGGAATAGACCAGCCGGCCGCCGTCTTTCAGATAGAGCGTGGAATTGCATAGGATACGATACTGCAGATCGGGCAAATTGTCAATCTCCCCGCGCTGTTTGAATCGGATTTCCGGCTTGCGGCGGATGATGCCGAGCCCGGAGCACGGCACGTCGCAGAGCACGCGGTCGGCCATGCCGAAGTTTTCGTTATAAATCGTCGCGTCGGATAAGTAGGAATAAATATTCTGAAGCCCGAGGCGTTCCGCGCCGCTGCGGATCAGCTCCACGCGGGACTGATACACGTCAAACGCGCGCAGGCAGCCGGTATTCTGCATCCGCTCCGCCAGCGTGAAGGTCTTGCCGCCGGGTGCGGCGCACATATCGAACACGGTTTCGCGCGGCTGCGGATCCAATGCAGCGCAGCAGAGCTGCGAAGCAAGATCCTGCACGTGAAACAGCCCTTCGTGATAAGCGGTCATGCGGTCGATCGCAACGCCGTTCGAGAGGATCAGCGCTTCGGGAAGCAGTTCGACGCGTTCTGAGATCGCGCCGTCCTCCGCCAGGCGCCAGATCAGCGCGTCCGGCTCCATTTTCACAGTGTTCGTCCGCAGCGTCAGCGGGGCGGGCTGCAGCGCAGCCTCCGCGAGCGCGATCGCCGTCTCCCGGCCGTAAGCGCTGATCCAGAGCGAGAGGATCCATTCGGGGCAGGAATACTTGATCGCCAGATAATTCGGATCGTTTTCGTCGCTCGGCGGCAGCTGCAGCCCCTGCTCCGCCATCCGGCGCAGCACGGCGTTGACCATCGACGCGGCGAAACGGGATTTGTTGACCTTGGCCAGCTCCACGCTTTCGTTGACGGCGGCGCGGGCCGGGACCTTGTCCATAAATAAAAGCTGGTAAGCGCCCATGCGCAGCACGGTATGCAGCTCCGGTTTGAGTTTGCGCACCGGCTGCGTCAAATATAGGCCCAGATTATAGTCAATTTGGATTTGATGATCCAGCGTGCCGTAAACCAGATTGCTCACGAACGCGCGGTCGCGCTCCTCCAGCTCCGGATTCTCTTTCAATGCGGCGTCCACCACGAGGTTGGAATATGCGCCGTCACGCTGAATCTTCAGCAGCGCCTCAAAAGCGATCTGCCTGGGGTTTTTCATAGTTTTCGTCCTTTCAGGGAGTCTGGGATCAGCGCCGCTGATTCCGGGTGAAACGCAAAACCAGGCGCAGGAGATTCGCGAGCGCAACGATCATCGAGGCAACGTAGGTCATCGCCGCAGCGCGCAGCACGGCTTTCGCGCCGCCGATCTCATCGTCATAAAGCAGCTGCGTTTCGTCGATCACCTTGATCGCGCGGCCGGAAGCGTTGAACTCCACCGGCAGCGTGATCAGATGAAACGCGAAGATCAGCCCGTAAAGCGCAAGACCGATCCAGATCAGCGGTTCAAAACCGAGAAAATAGCCGAGGATCGCAAGCGGAATACCGAGCGTGGAACCGATACGGCACACGGGCAGGAGCGAATTGCGCACCGTGATCGGCGCATAGCCCTCTGCATGCTGCGCGGCATGCCCGGCTTCGTGGCAGGCAATGCCGACCGCGGCCACGGAGCTGCTGCCGAACACGCCGTCCGACAGGCGGATCACCTTGGCTCTCGGATCAAAGTGATCGGTCAGATTGCCGGCGACGCGCTCGATGCGCACATCGGTCACGCCGTAATAACGCAGAATCGCCTCCGCCGCAGCGGCGCCGGTCAGTCCGCGCGCATTCGGCACGCCGGAATATTTTCGATACGTCGATTTTACTTTGAACTGCGCAATGAGCGACAGGATCATCGCGGGTATAACGAGAATGAGATACCAATAATCAAACAAAGGATAATAGGAGAGACCC
>JAFWCS010000252.1 GCA_017534365.1 Clostridia bacterium
CCGTTGCCACCGGGCACAATCCCAACGGCTTCACGCAGGAGAACATCCAGACGTTCTCGAAGCAGCTCAAGGAGCTCGGCTTCGATTACGACTGGTCCAAGATGATCGCGACCTCCGACCCGTCCTATTATAAATGGACGCAGTGGATCTTCAAGCAGCTCTATCTCAAGGGCTATGCGAAGCTGGTCGATATCCCCGTGAACTGGTGCGAGGAGCTCGGCACCGTGCTTGCCAACGACGAGGTCATCGACGGCAAGAGCGAGCGCGGCGGCTATCCGGTCGTCAGCAAGAATATGAAGCAGTGGGTGATCGATCAGGTCGCGTTTGCCGAGGAGCTGCTCGACGGGCTCAATGAGATCGACTGGCCCGAATCCACCAAGGATATGCAGCGCCACTGGATCGGCAAGAGCACCGGCGTCGAGGTCGAATTCAACATTGTCGGCGGCGGCAAATTCGCGATCTACACCACCTGTATCGAAACGATCTACGGCATCACCTTCATGGTGCTCGCGCCGGACGGCGATCTTGTGCAGCAGCTGATGCCGCGCATCGAGAATCCCGACGAGGTCAAGGCCTATATTGAAGAGACGAGCAAGAAGACCGATATGGACCGCACCGAGCTCAACAAGACCAAGAGCGGCTGCTGCCTGAAAGGCATCTATGCGATCAACCCCGCAAACGGCAGAGAGGTGCCGGTCTTCATCGGCGACTTCGTGCTTGCAAGCTACGGCACGGGCGCTGTGATGGCGGTCCCGAGCCACGATCAGCGCGACTTTGAATATGCCGTCGCGCACAACATCCCGATGATCCAGGTCATTGACGGCGCGGACGTTTCCGCCTGCGCTTTTGAGAAAGGCGACTATCTCGGCAAGGGCTGCAAGCTCATGAATTCCGAGGAATTCACGGGCATGACCGTGGAGGAGGCCAAGGAAGCCATTACCGTCAAGCTGGAAAACATGGGCGTTGCCAAACGCAAGACCAATTATCACTTCCGCGAGTGGATCTTTGCGCGCCAGCGCTACTGGGGCGAGCCCGTGCCCGTCTATTATACCGACGACGGCGAGATCCATGTGCTCGACGACGATGAGCTGCCGCTGGTCCTGCCCGAGCTTGACGACTATAAGGGCAAAAACGGGCAGGCGCCGCTCGAGAACGCCGAGGAATGGAAATACATCGAGAAGGACGGCGTGAAGGGCAAGCGCGAAACCTCCACGATGCCCGGCTCGGCCGGCTCGAGCTGGTATTATATGCGCTATATCGACCCGCAGAACGACAAGGCGATCGGCGATCCGGCGCTTCTGAAGCACTGGCTGCCCGTCGACCTTTATATCGGCGGACCGGAGCATGCCGTCGGTCACCTGATCTATTCGAGAATCTGGAACAGATTCCTTTACAATCAGGGCATTTCGCCCGTCAAGGAGCCCTTTGCCAAGCTTGTTCACCAGGGCATGATCCTCGGCTCGAACGGCATCAAGATGGGCAAGCGCTTCCCGGAATTTGTCGTCAATCCGTCCGATATCGTGCGCGATTACGGCGCGGATACCCTGCGCCTCTATGAAATGTTCATGGGCCCGATCGAAGCGTCCAAGCCCTGGAGCAATCAGGGCGTGGAGGGCGCAAAACGTTTCCTGACCCGCGTGTGGACCTTCTTCACCGAACCGTCCAACCTCGGCGAGGAGAAACGCGCGGAGCTCGAAAAGGTGTATCACGTGACCGTCCGCAAGGTGACGAAGGATTTTGAAACGCTCGGATTCAACACGGCCATCAGCCAGATGATGATTTTCGTCAACGCCGTTTATAAAGCCGGCGTCTGCCCGAAGGAATACGCGGAAGGGCTTGTGAAGCTGCTTTCTCCCATCTGCCCGCATATCTGCGAGGAGATCTGGCAGATCCTCGGCCATGACGAGACGATCGCTTATGAGAGCTGGCCGACCTATGATGAAGCGAAGTGCGTGGACGATACGGTCGAGGTCGCCGTGCAGATCAACGGCAAAGTGCGCGAAAAAATGATCGTCGCCGCCGCCGCCGACAGCGACGCCGCGATCGCCGCCGCCAAGGCGCTGCCGAAGATCGCCGACGCCGTTGCGGGCAAGACGGTCGTCAAGGAGCTTTA
>JAFWCS010000253.1 GCA_017534365.1 Clostridia bacterium
AACGACGGTTCCAAATGCGCGCTCTCGCCCGATATACGCATCGTTATTTTCGTCGTCGGCAACGCAGAACAGGTAGGTGATCGTGCCCGCTTTGACATCGCAGCGATATGCGTACATGTAGTCCATGTGGTTGTAAAATATTTACAATTTTTTTACGAATTTTTGGCTTTTTTGCCTTTTCTTTTGAAACAGAAAATGAAACAGAAAAGCCGCCGTCGCGAAACGCGACGGCGGCGAATGATTCAGTCTGCGGAACTCAGGAACGGCCGAAGAAGGATTTGAAGATGCTCACGGTCACTTCCCAGACCTTGATCTCCTTGAAGAAGCTGAACGCATCCTTCCAGAGAGACCAGTCAAGCGCCTTGATGCGCTCCCAGAGTGAAGGCTGCTTCTCGGGCACGGGCGTTTCGGCCACAGAGACCGTGTAGCGGCCGCTGTTGACCACGGCGCCGGCCGTGACTTTGATGTAGTAGGTTTCCGCCGTCTTCTCGGGGAAATCAAAGACCAGCGGGTTCGCCTTGGTTACCATTTTGGTGCCGCCCTCGATCGGGGTGGCGGGCGCCTTGGCGGTGGTGATGACGACGTTCCAGGAAGCGTCGCCGGTCACATAGCTGGAAGCCTTGATCGTGAGGGTCATATTCTTCGCGGCGGTGGTCGTCACTTTGAAATAATCGACGTCGTTTTCATCGAAGGTGGAGCCGAAGAGCGGCGTGGTTGCCGTCACGACGTCCGCGACGTTGGTCTCGTTGTTGAATTCATGCTCGCTGCCGGCGTTCGCGGTGAAATACACCATCGTGCTGTAGCCGCCGACGGTCTGCGCGGCGTCGCCTTCGACCTTGATATAATATTCCTTGCCGGCGATCGAGATCTGATCGCTGTAGGCGTCTGCTTCGCCGACCTTTCTGGTCAGGGTGCCGATCGTCTTTTCGCGGTTCTCGCCGTCGCCGTAGAACGCGAGCAGGGAAACCTTCAGCGCGCCCTTCTGAATGCCGTAAGCATCCAGATAGAGGTTGACATAGCCGTCCTTCGGCGCAGTGAAGTGATAATAATCGACGTCCCCGTTGGTGATGGTGCCCTCATAGATATTCATATCGGACGCGGAGGTCGAAAGCTTGAGGGCGTTGGCATCGTTGGAAATGTCATTGGTCTCGGCTTCGGTCAGCTTGCTGATATCCACAGCGGCGGTCACGGAATAATTCTTGCTGCTGTGGACGTTGCCCGCCTTGACCTCCACATAGAAGGTGCCGGCTTTCGCGCCGAAGGTGAGCTTTTCGGAAGCGGAGTTGCCCGCGGAAACGGCGGCGCTGTAAGCACGGCCGTCCGCATCGAGCACGGCGACTTCAAAATAGGACGCAGCGGATTCCGCCGTCTCATGGGCGAAGGTCACGGTCACAAGGCCCGCCTTGTCGGTCACGAAGGTGAAATAATCCACGTCCTCCGCGGTGTTGAGGTTACCCTCCACGGTTTTGCCGACGGAGAAAAGGGTCGCTGTCTCGACGGAGTCGTTCGGCTCAGCCTCGAGATCGTTGGCCGCAAAGCCGAGAACGGCGGTGCTGCCGATCATGAGCACGGCAAGCAGAAGCGCGACCATAGTCTTTGCGAATTTCATAGTCTGTCCTCCTGTTTTACAAAAATGTCGATGTGTAGAATGATTCTACCACATTCCCGCAAAAAAGTCAAATCAAATCCCCGCCGTATTTGTTAAGATTCGGTTAAGATTCAGTAAATTTTCCACGGGAATCCGCAGTCTGTATTCATATAGTGTGATCCCGCCGGGCGTTTTGTTGCAGGGACTGCAAAAAAAGCGGCTTGCTGCGAAAGCAAAAAGGACGGCCGGCGGCCGTCCGTGCGTAAGATAAAAACCGTGTGTCGCTCAAAGCTCCGCCGTGTGCGCGCTGAACTGCAGCGCGGGGAGCCAGGCGGGGTCGAGCCCCTCCGGACACCAGGGGTGGCCGAGCATGCTGCGCCCGAAGATCGTTTCATAGAAGCAGGCGGCGCCGAGATATTCCCCTGCTCTGCTTGCGTGCATCCCGTCTTCACAGGTCAGCCGGTCGCCGACCCGCGTCTGCCGCGCGAGCTGGAAGGCGCAGCCGGTCGGGATAATCTCCGTAATCTCCGCTTCTTCCGCGGCGGAAACATAGGCTGCGGCCAGCGCGCGATACATTTCTTCCTGATCGTTGTGATAGGCGCCGAAGGCAGGCGCAGTGCAATCAGCGCCGTAGGCCCAGGTCTGATGCAGCAGGATCCGCGCCTTGGGCTGCGCCATCCGGCAATAGGCGGCAAGCTCCGCCAGATACGGCGTGTAGCTCTCGCGCACCCCGCTGAGCGCGCTGCACTGCTGGAGCGTAATCACGTCCCAGTCCTCATCCTCCACGGCCTCATGCAGCGCCACGTCCGACGGGCGGTTCATGACCGTTTCGCCGGGCAGATAGATTCGTAATCATAGGCCGGCTCCTCTTTGCGCCAGTTGTTCCAATGCAGCTCAAGCGAGCAGCCGCCGATGAAAAGATTGCAAAGCAGAAGCTCCTCGCCGTCCGCCTTCAGCAGCTGCGGAAGCAGCGCGTGGGCGTTCGCTGAAAAGCTGTTGCCGATCGAAAGAATATTCATGCGTCCCCTTCCCGGTTCCCGGCCGGCAGCTTCAGCGCAAACACCGCCTGCGCCAGGCCGAGCACCATCATCAGATATTGCAGCGGTTTCAGGCCGTAAAAGAGACAATCCGTCATGCCGCACAGCAGGAAGGCCGTCACGCTCGCGAGCAGCGTCACGGCAAATTCCCGGCAAACGCCGCCTCGCCGCAACAGCCGGATCGCCTGCACAAAAAACACAACGAAGATCGCGGCGAGCAGCAGCGCGCCGATCACGCCGTTCTCCGCCCACGCCTGCAAAAAGATATTGTGCGCGTGGGGCTGCGGCACGTGATAGACGTTGTGGAGCTGCTGCCGCACGGTGTCAAAGCCCGTGCCGTGGCCGAAAAACGGCTTGTGCCGGATCAGATCGGCCACGCTCCGCCAGAGCTGCTTGCGCGTGAGAATGGAAACGTCGGTATCGCCGTTGGTCAGCAGGGTCAGCAGGCGCTTCACCGTGCCGCCGGCAATAACCGCCGCCCCGCAGGCCGCAGCGGCGCCCACGCCGACCAGCTTGAGCACGCGTTTCCCGCCGTAAAGCAGCAGCACGGCGCACACCGCGGCCGTGTAGAGATACGGCCCGCGGGAATAGGAAGAGGCCACGCCGCCCCCGCAAAGGAGGAAACAGACCAGGCCGAAGACGCGCGTCCTGCGCGCGGGGGCGCAGAGAAAAAGATGCGCCGCAAAGGGCAGCAGAATCAGGGCGATCGCAGCGAAAAAGAGCGGGTTCGTCATGGTGCTGCAGGCCCGCGTGTTAAAAGAATAGAAGGTCTTGGCCGCCATGCGGGAGGTGACGAACTGCGGCAGGATGTGCACAGCCTTCTCCGCCAGACGGTTCAGAAATTTCCAGAAGGGATTGAAGGCGGTGTTCAGCGGCGGCGGCGCAAAGTGGAACAGAAACATCTGCCCGATGCCGATCGCCCCTGCAACTCCGCCGCACAGGCTGCCGCATGCGATCACGGTCTGCACGCGCGCGGCGGAATCCACGGTTTCGGTAAAGAAATAATACCCGCCGAGCATGAGCAGCCAGATGCCGATGCTTACAAGCGCCGAAAGCTTCGCCGGCGAATAGAGCAGGCCGACCGTCATCCAGCCGAGATAGATCAGGATCGTGGCGCCCAGCGCGCCAAACCGCGGCCGCGCGTGCGCGGCAATGCGCGCTTTGAGCACGCAGATGAAACCGATCAGCGTCAGAAACGGCGCGGCATATTCCGGGAGCAGGGCGGCGAGCAGAAACGTCGCGGGCGCCCAGCGCGCCAGCCGCTCAGCCTTCTGCGCCGTCGCCGGCGGCGTCACCGCCTGCGCCGGCTGCGGCGCCGGATTCAGATTCGTTTTCACAGACAGTCTCCTCTCTGTTTTCGGACGGTGCCCGCCCGGCGGTGAATCTGCGATACAGCAGCGAACACAGGATGCTCAGCACGAGCGTGGTGCCGAAAATGATCGCCGCCACACGGTAGTTTTTTTGGATCAGCTGCGATCCGCACCAGGTCGAGGTCAGGATCGCCGGGATCCGCGCGATGCCCGTGACGAGCAGAAATTTTTTCATATCCAGATTGGTGATGCTCGCCGCGTAGGTCAGCACGTCCTTGGGCGTGCCGGGGATCAGATAGAGAAAAAACAGCGTGCCGTAGACCTTCTGCGGATCCTGCAGGAATTTCAGCGCGTTCAGCTTCTCCGTCGGGAAAAAGACGTTGACCAGCCGCCGGCCGAAGACCCGCGCGAGCGCAATGATGATCAGCGAACCGATCAGCGTCCCCGCCATGCAGAGCAGCAGCCCGACCCAGGGGCCGTAAAGATAGCCCGAACCGATCTCCAGCGGCTCTGCGGGAATGATCTTGAGCACGGTCTGGAACGTGCGGACTGCCACGAACACCCATTTGTCGTAGCCGTTGAACTGCGCGAGGAAGGCCTCGAGATGCGCCGGATCGCCGAAGATCTCAACGATCTGCGCGTGGTAGCGCACGTAGCAATAGAGGAAGACGCCGAGCAGCAGCGCCGAGCCCGCCGCAGCGGCAATCACCTGCAGCAGACGCGCCTTGTTCTCAAACAGAGCTTTGATACGCTTCAAAAAATTCACCGAGCTTTCCGCGGTAGGGCCGCTCCCGCCAGGGCTTATGCTTGCCATTGTAATGGATCACGACGGCGTGCGCGCGCACCCAGGGCAGATCGATGCGCCTGTGACCGCCGAAGCAGTGATAAATCCGATACGTTTTTTCATCCAGATTATACAGCCGCTCATCCACGTAGAGCAGCTGATCCTGCATCAGCACGTTCAGCACGTCCTGATCCGCCAGCAGCAGCTTTTTGACGTTGGCATTGATATAGGAAAAAAGCCGCTCCGCGGTCACGGCCGCGCGCCAGCGATCCAGATCAAAGAGCAGGACCCCGGCGTTGACGTAGCGCCGCCCGCGCGGGATGCCCAGGCGCCGCAGATTGACCCGCTCCAGGATCCCGAACAGATGCGGCGCAGCCGCGACGGTCTTGCCGCAGAGATCCAGATCATAAAGCGCGGAAAGATCACGGTTGATCACGATATCCGGGTCCAGATAGAGCACGCGGTGCACCGTTTCCGGCAGCAGCTCGCCGAGCAGCAGGCGGTAATAGGTCTCGCGGCTCAGGCGGTCAAGCACCGGCACACCCTCAAACAGCGCCGCGGGCGCAACGATCGGGTGCAGCGCAGCCTGCGCGCCGTCAAGCGCCTGCGTCATGCGATCAAGATCCGCCTGCGTGAGAGAGGAATGGATCACATAGATCTCAAAGCGCCTGCCGCGCGTGGTGCGCACGAGCGAGCGCAGCATCACACACAGCGGGGAAACATAATTGGAATCCAGCGTCACTAAGATGTTCATGGCAGTTCCTTTGATATGGATGAAATCTTTTACGTTGATAAATTATATCAGTTTCCTATGCTAAAGTCAACAAGCGTTACAACATTGTAATTTCGGTTGCTGCCCGTCCGAAATATTACAATATTGTGAATTTTCAGAAAAAGGCTTGATTTTTTCCGCAAAAGGGGCTACAATACGAATTAGCACTCGGGGTTCGAGAGTGCTAAACCAAGTTTGCATTTTATAATTGGAGGTCTTTGATATGAAAATCAAACCGTTGACCGACAGAGTCGTCGTCAAGCTCGTTGAGGTGGAGGAGACCACCAGCAGCGGCATCATCCTTGCCGCCTCCGCGCAGGAGAAGCCGCAGATCGCGGAAGTGATCGCGGTCGGCCCTGGCGGCGTTGTGGACGGCAAAGAGGTCGAAATGTACGTCAGCGTCGGCGATAAGGTGATCACGAGCCAGTACTCGGGCACCAAGGTCAAGCTGAACAAGGAAGAATATACCATCGTTCGCCAGAGCGATATTCTTGCCATTGTCGAAGAATAAGATAGGA
>JAFWCS010000254.1 GCA_017534365.1 Clostridia bacterium
CAGCGCGCGGGCGTGGCCCGCGGAAAGCGTGCCGTCCTCCACCAGCCCCAGCGCCGGCTCCGGAAGACTCAGCAGCCGCAGCGCGTTGGCCACGGCGGGGCGCGATTTGCCGACGGCAGCCGCCGCATCCTCCTGCGTCAGGCCGTATTCCTGCATCAGCGTCCGATAGCCCTTGGCTTCCTCGATGGGGTTCAGGTCCTCGCGCTGCAGGTTTTCCACCAGCGCCAGCTCCATGGCCTTGCGGTCGTCCGCCTCGATGATGCGCACCGGGACCTCGCGCAGCCCCGCGGCCCGCGCGGCGCGCCAGCGGCGCTCGCCGGCGATGATTTGATAATAGCCGCTGTCCAGGCTGCGGACCGTGATCGGCTGGATCAGGCCGTGCTGCCGGATGGACTCGGTCAGCTCCTCCAGCGCCGCGTCGTCAAAGCGGCGGCGGGGCTGGTCCGCGCGGGGCTCCACGCGGGAGATCGGGAGAGTCTGCTCCTTGTTTTCCTGTCTGGGCGGTTCATTGTCGCCGAAAAGCGCGCCGAGACCGGAGCCAAGTCCGCCTTTTTTCGCCATTTAGCCGCCCCCCTTTCTCTGAGCCTTCAAAAATTCATTCGCCAGATGCAGATAAGCCCGCGCGCCCTTGCTGGAGCGGTCGTAGGCCAGGCAGGGCTGGCCGTGGCTCGGCGCCTCGCTGAGCCGGACGTTCCGCGGGATCGTCGTCTCATAGACGAGACCGGGGAAGTGCTCGCGCAGCGCCGCCTCTACATCCGTGGAGAGCTTGGTCCGGCTGTCGTACATCGTGAGCACCAGTCCCTCGATGCGCAGACCGGGATTCATCTTCTGGTTGATGCGCCGGATCGTGCCGGTCAGATCGCTGAGGCCCTCCAGCGCGTAAAACTCGCTCTGCACCGGCACCAGCACGGTGTCGGAGGCGACAAGGGCGTTCAGCGTCAGCAGCTCCAGCGACGGGGGACAGTCGATCAGAATGTAATCGAAGCGGTCCTTGATGCCCTTCAGCTTGTGCATCAGCACAAATTCACGGCCCGGCACGTCCACCAGCTCCACGTTGGCCCCCGCGAGATCGGGGCTCGCGCCGATGATGGAGCCGAAGCGCGTGACGGCAACGGCTTCCCGCGCGGGCAGATCACGCAGCATCACGTCATAGATGCTCTTTGCCCGCGTCTTGTCCAGCCCGAAGCCCGTGGTGGCGTTGCCCTGCGGGTCGCAGTCCACCAGCAGGACCTTCAGTCCGCGGTAGGCGAGGCTGGCGCAGAGATTGACGGCGGTGGTCGTCTTCCCGACGCCGCCCTTCTGATTTGCGATGGCGATCGTTTTTCCCATTTGCATCTCTCATCCGATCTATGATTATCATATTATAGCAACCCTGACCGCATTTTTCAATCCGTATCTGAAAAAATGCGATGTTTCACGTGAAACATTCCGGCGCTTGACTGTTTCACGTGAAACAATTATACTGACGGCAGAAAAACGAGAGGATGGATGCAAATGCGCTGGATCGAGGTCACGGTGCCGACCGCGCCGCAGGAGATCGACCGCGTCTGCGATGCGCTGGCGGCGCTGGGCGTGGACGGACTCAGTATAGAGGACGAAAGCGACCTGCAGGACTTCTTGGAGCACAACCGCCAGTACTGGGACTATGTGGACGACAGCCTGCAGCAGCGTTTTGCGGGCAAAAGCCGCGTGAAATTCTATCTGACGGACGACGAGCCGGGCAGATCGGAGCTGCAGCGGATCAGCGCCGCGCTGAACAGGCCCGTCGAAACGGCGCTGATGGAGGACCAGGACTGGGAAAACGGCTGGAAGCAGTATTATGAGCCGATCCCGGTGGGGGAGCGACTGCTGATCGTTCCGGAATGGATGGAGGCCGAGGCCGCGGGACGCACCGTGCTGCGGCTGGACCCCGGCATCGCCTTCGGCACCGGGAGCCACGCGACCACGCGGATGTGCCTTGCGGAGCTGGAGCATCTGGCCGGGCCGGGAAAGCGCGCGCTGGATCTCGGCTGCGGCAGCGGCATCCTCGGCATCGCCGCGCTGCTGCTGGGCTGTGACAGCGTGCAGGGCTGCGACATCGACCCGAAAGCGCCGGAGGCCGCCGTGCGCAACGCGGCGCTGAACGCCATCGGGCCGGAGCGCTTTGCGGTCTGCGCCGGGGACGTGCTCGCCGACGAGGGGATGCGCCGCCGCCTGGGCGGGGACTACGACATTGTCCTCGCAAACATCGTCGCGGACGTCATTATTCCGCTGAGCGCCTTTGTGCGCCGCTTTATGGCGGAAAACGGCGTTTTTCTCTGCTCCGGCATCATCGAGAGCCGCTGCGCGGAGGTCGAGGCCGCGCTGCGGAAAAACGGATTTACGATCCTCGCGCACGACAGCGAGGAGGAATGGAACTGCTATCTGTGCAGATAAAGCGCAAAAACCGCGCGGCGCCGGGGCTCGGCGCCGTGCGGATGGCTTATGAAAGGAACATATCGACGTCCTCGATGCTCAGACCGTCGTGCAGTGCGAGATTCAGCGCATAGCCGATGAGCTTTGCCACATCGCGGACGTTCTTGTCGATCTCCCGGGGCGTGACGATCATGCCGCCGGCGTCGCCGAAATCGGCCGGATCGGGCTGCAGACCGGAGCGTGCGGCGAGATCGAGCGTCAGCGTCGCGGCGTCCACCACGGTCGGCACGCCGACGGCGATGACGGGAACGCCGAGCGTGTCGTGATTCAGCGCCTGCCGCG
>JAFWCS010000255.1 GCA_017534365.1 Clostridia bacterium
TAACATTTCCCACATGATGATGGTCCCGCTTTCCACCAGAAACGACGAACAGCGCAGCAAACTCGCCGTTTTCAACAATATCGCGAATATCACGATCACAGGCATTCTGGTCGCCTTGCTCTTCCCGATGCTGGTTCTGCCGCGGATCAAGGGCAACATCCATGCCTGGATCACGGTCATGTGCGCGGTCTCGATCCTCATGCTGCCCGTGATGCTCCTCGAATACTATTATACGAAAGAACGCGTCACGCTGGAAGGCGGCGCAGCGGAAACGGTGCAGGATCCGCACACGTTCAGGGAGAAGATCCGCGTCTGCTTTGCGACGAAAAACTGGTGGATCCTCGTGTCCTTCTGGCTGTTTTACTGGATCGGTCAGCTCACGCGCTCCAACGCGATCACCTATTACGCGAACTGGGTGCTGGGCAGCACCTACGCGGACGGCATCACGCAGACACTGCTGAACGTCATCGGCGGCCTGCCGATGGGCATCGGCATCTTCCTTGTGTATCCGATCTCCAGACGGTTCGGCAAGGCGCGCACCACCTATTTCGGCTTCACGCTCTGCGTGATCGGCGATCTGATCACGTTCTACTTCCCGGACAAGCTGCCGGTCGTGCTGGTTGGCCAGTTCATCATGAATCTCGGCATCGTTCCGGCGGCGTATGTGTTCCCTGCGCTGATGGCCGGCGTGCTCGATGAGATGGAGGCGAAGTGCGGTTATCGCTGCGACGGACCCGGCACCGGGATCATCAACTCGATGAATACCATCGCGGTCGGGCTTAGCATCGGCCTGCTGAACTTTATGATCCGCGGCTACATTCAGCCGCAATTCAATGAATTGGGCGAATGCCTGACCGTACAGCCGGCGAACGTGCTGCGAGCGATCGTCTGGGCCTTTGTCGGAATCAACATTTTTATTCACATCTTCCTTTCGGTGATCCTCCGGTTCCTCGACGTGGAGAAGAAGCTGCCGGAGATCCAGAAACAGATCGGAGCTGGTGACAAGCATGAATAAGCCGAATATCCTGATCATAAACCCCGACCAGATGCGCGCGGACGCGCTCCATCATCTCGGCAACGAGGCGTCGCACACGCCGGTGTTTGACGCGCTGGCGCAGGAAGGCGTCTCCTTCCGCAACGCGTTTTGCCAGAATCCCGTGTGCGTGCCGTCCAGGTGCTCCTTCATGACGGGCCTTTATCCGCACACCAAGGGGCACAGAACGATGTCGCATCTGCTGCATCCCGACGAGGAGAATCTGTTTTCCGATCTGAAGAATGCTGGGTATTATACCGTTTCCTCCACACGCGGCGATCTGATGGGCGGGCAATTCAAAAAGTATCACAAAAGCCTGATCGATGAATATCTGATGTTTTCCCGCGTGAAAACGCCGGCGACGCTGGTCAAAAGCAAGCGCGGAGAAAAAGGGAGTGACACGTTCTTTTCGTTTTTTGACGGCATCATCCCCGAAAACAAAAACGGACGCGAGATCAGAAACATCGACGACCTCTGCATTGACGCCGCCATAAAGTTTATTCAAAAACGCCCGAAGGATCAGCCGTTTTTCCTGTTCGCCGGTCTCAACTTTCCGCATCCGCCGTATCAGATCGAAAAGAAATACTATGATCTCATTGATGAAAGCAAATTGCAAAACCGCATTCCGAATATCTCCGACGGCGACGGCAAGCCGCGGATGGAAACATCGTTAAGGGACGCGCTGAGCGTTTCCGACTGGGATGAGGATCGGCTGCGGGATCTGCGCCGGACGTATCTCGCCATGTGCGCGAAGGTGGACGCGCAGGCCGGCCGGCTCGTGGACGCGCTGAAAAAAGAAGGTATCTATGACGATACCGCGATCATCGTCCTTTCGGATCACGGCGATTACACAGGCGACTACGGGATCGTGGAAAAATGCCAGAACTGTTTCCCCGACTGTCTGACCAACGTGCCGCTGATCATCAAGCCGCCCGCTGCCGTCACCGCGGACAGCGGCGTCAACGACAGTCTTGCGGAACTGACGGATCTGTGCGCCACGGTGTATGACCTCGCGGGTATCGACTGCGGCAGGCAGAGCTTTTCAGAAAGCCTGCTGCCTGCTATGCAGGACAAAACGGTTCCGCACAGAGATGCCGTCTTCTGCGAAGGCGGACGGCTGATGGGTGAAGTCCATTGTTCCGAACAGAACAATCTGCTCAGCGAAGACGACATCTATGGGCCGCGTCTGCTCCTGCAGACCAGGGAAGACGGCACCCACACCAAAGCGGCGATGATCCGCACAAAAGAGTATAAATATGTGCTGCGTCTTTATGAGAAAGATGAGTTCTATGTGCTCGCGGAAGGCGAACGCGTCAACCGGATCGACGATGCGGCGTATCAGCCTATGATCGCGGAATTGAAAGAAAAGATGCTCCTGTGGTATATGAAGACCTGCGATCTCGTGCCGCGGGAATACGACGAGCGGTTTACGCCGGAGTTTCTGCAGAACAACATTGCTTCCGCGGGCGTGCCGCTGTTTCTCGCGAAAGCCGTGACCGGCGTTTTATCCCTGAGCGGCAAACCGCTTTCTCAGGTCATCAACGCATTGAGAAAAAAAGTCGGGATGTAGCTTTCATTA
>JAFWCS010000256.1 GCA_017534365.1 Clostridia bacterium
GCGAAAGCGGATCTATGCGCTGGCCGCCGCGTTCGGCGCGCTGATCTATTATTACTTATGTGATCTGCATCTTTGCGGCGAACGGATCGCCGTGCTCGCCGGCGCTGGCGCCGTGCTTGTGATCCGTCTGCTCGCAACGGTGTTTCATTGGAACCTCCCGCGCCTGCATGGCCCGGATCCGGATGCCGGCGTATGACTGCATCTCAGAGAAAGGAAATCAAAATGGCTGAATACATCATTACAGAGACCGAAGACTTCTATCCGCTTTCCGTGCTGTTTCACGAAAACGGCGTCGGCATCTCCATCACCGACCGCGCGCCGGAAAAAATCGTGAAAATGTGGCGCATGGACGATCCGCAGACCGATACGCTTCTGGCCGCATCTACGCTCGAGGTGCGCGACGGCGTCTACACGCTCGGCGATATCGCCGTGCGCGGCGACCTGCAGGGCAAGGGCTACGGCAAGGTGATGCAGGACGTTGTATTTGATGAGGCGCGCCGGCTGGGCGTGAAAGAGCTGTGGGTCTGCGCGAAGGAGCCGACCTTCTATGAGCATCTCGGCTGGGAGATCGTTCCCTGGGACGAAGCGCCGAACGTGGCGGTCAACTGCACCGCCTGCGGCAAGCGCGGCACGCTCTGCATGCCGGAGATCATGCGCAAGATGCTCTGAGCCTTGCAGCTTTTATACATTCATAGTATGAATGCCACGGAAGCTCCGCTGCGGCGGAGCTTTGGCTTTTTTATATTAGTATGCAACCCGGCAGCTGCGCAGGAAAGAAAAAATTTACAAAATCGCGCGTGAGATTTTCGCATGAAAACGCGAGAAAAAACGAGAAAACAAGAGCATGTGAATTATAAATTAAAAAATTCAAAAAAAGTGCTAGACAATTGCATGGACTTATGATAACATGAGCGGGCAATAAAATGAAAGTTGGAGGAACCGTTATGTCTACTACGATGCCCAAAGCGGCCGACATCACCCGCAAGTGGTATGTGATCGACGCGGCCGGCAAGCCGATGGGCAAGGTCGCCGTTGAGGCAGCCACGCTCCTGCGCGGCAAGCATAAGCCCATTTTCGCGCCGCACGCGGATTGCGGTGATCACGTCATCATCATCAACGCGGAAAAGGCCGTCCTGACCGGCAACAAGCTGGAGCAGAAGAAGTATTATCACCACAGCGGCTATATCGGCCACCTGAGAGAGGTCAAATACAGCACGCTGATGAAGACCAGACCCGAGTTTGCCATGACGCTCGCTGTCAAGGGCATGATCCCTGACACCGTCATCGGCCGCAAGGCGCTGACCAGACTTCGCGTCGTGCGCGGGGCGGAGCATCCGCACGCCGCGCAGAAGCCCGAAGTTTGGGAGTTTTAAGAAAGGGAGGCGAACATAAATGTACGATACCAATCCTTATTTCTACGGCACCGGTCGCAGAAAGAGCAGCGTTGCCCGCGTGCGCGTGTACGCCGGCACCGGCAAGATCACGATCAATGACAGAGATATCGACGATTATTTCGGCCTTGAGACCCTCAAGCTGATCGTTCGTCAGCCCCTCGCCCTCACCGGCACCACCGAGAAGTTTGACATCGTCTGCCGCGTGGCAGGCGGCGGCGTGACCGGCCAGGCCGGCGCGATCCGTCACGGCATTTCCCGCGCCCTCCTGCAGTATGACGAGGCCCTGCGCCCCGCGCTCAAGAAGGCCGGCTTCCTGACCAGAGACCCCAGAATGAAGGAAAGAAAGAAATACGGTCTCAAAGGCGCCCGCCGCGCTCCGCAGTTCTCCAAGAGATAACAGGCTGCTTGTTTCTCCGGGAGCATTGCAAACCCTATCCTGCAACCGATCCGTCGGCACTTCCGTGTGCCGGCGGATTTTTTCTGTTCC
>JAFWCS010000257.1 GCA_017534365.1 Clostridia bacterium
AAAATGAACGCGCAAAACCAGAATACGAAAAAACAGATTAATATCTGATAAACCAGTTCACAAGTATAAAAATAATAACTTCAATGAAGTGGAGGTCGACGCGATCTGCGACGGCATCGACGTCTTTGTGCCCGGCATCATGGAGCTGGTCGAGCGCACGGGCATCCACTCCGGCGACTCCATCAGCGTCTATCCGACCTTCAGCATCTCCGACAGGGTCAAGGGCATTATCCTGCAATACGCCAAGAAGCTCGGCCTCGGCATCGGCATCGTCGGCCTGTTCAACATTCAGTTTATCGTCGATCAGAACGACGACGTTTATATCATCGAGGTCAACCCCCGTTCTTCCCGGACCGTCCCCTTCCTCTCGAAATCCACCGGCTACAGTCTGGCCGATATCGCAACGGAAGTGATCCTCGGCAAATCACTCAAGGAGCAGGGCATCTTCTGTCTGTATCCGGAGGAGAAAAAACGCTATTACGTTAAAGTCCCCGTGTTCTCCTTCAACAAGATCAAGGGGCTTGACGCTTATCTTTCGCCCGAAATGAAATCGACCGGCGAAGCGATCGGCTACGACGACAAGCTCAACCGCGCGCTTTATAAGGCGCTGCAGGCGGGCGGCACACACCTGCAGAATTACGGCACCGTCTTCGTCACCATCGCGGACCGCGATAAAAATGAGGCGCTGCCGCTGATCCGCCGGTTCTATAATCTCGGCTTCAACATCGAGGCAACGCAGGGCACGGCGGACTTCCTCAAGCAGAACGGCATTCGCACGCACGTGCTGAAAAAGATCAGTGAAAACAGCGAGGAGATCCCGGACGCGATCCGGCAGGGTCACATCGCCTATCTGATCAATACGCGGGATCTGAAATCCACGGATCAGGCGAGCGACGGTCTGAAGATCCGCCGCCTTGCGACCGAAAACAACGTGACGATCTTCACCTCGCTGGATACCGTGCGCGTGCTGCTGGACGTGCTGGAAGAAACGACGCTGACCATTTCAACCATTGATTCATAAGGGAGACCTGCTGCATGAAACAGCAACAGCTGACCATTCTTGAAAATCAACCCCTTGCGCCCGGCGTGTTCCGCATGCAGCTGCAGGCGGAGGAGCCGATCCCCGCAAAGCCCGGCCAGTTTCTGAATCTCGCGGTGGAGGGCTGCTATCTGCGCCGGCCGATCTCCGTGCATGACGCGGACGGAAACATTGTTTTGATTATTTATAAAGTTGTCGGCCGCGGGACACAGATCCTTTCTGAGATGACGCCGGGGCAGGCGCTTGACGCGCTGACGGGACTTGGCAACGGCTATGACCTGCGCGACAGCGGACCTGCGCCCCTGCTGATCGGCGGCGGCGTCGGCGTTCCGCCGCTTTATCTGCTTGCAAAGCAGCTGCGCGCCGAGGGGAAGGCCGTGCGCGTGATCCTGGGCTTCAACAAAGCGGAGGAACGCTTCTGCGAAGAAGAATTTTTGGCGCTTGGCTGCGAAGTTGCCGTCACGACCGTCGACGGTTCTTACGGCATGCAGGGCTTTGTCACTGCCGCGATGGATCAGAAACCATACTCCTGCGTTTACGCCTGCGGCCCGGAGCCGATGCTGCGCGCGGTTTATCGTGCCTGCAAAACCGGCGGGCAGTTCAGCTTTGAAGAGCGCATGGGCTGCGGCTTCGGCGTATGCCTCGGCTGCCCGTGCAAAACAATCACCGGCTACAAACGCATCTGCAAGGACGGCCCCGTGCTGCGAAAGGAGGAGATCCTGTGGGAAGACTGAGCGTCACGCTTTGCGGGATCGAGCTTGAGAACCCGCTGATCCCCGCCTCCGGCACCTTCGGGCACGGCTACGAATTCGCCGAACTCTATGATATCAACCGTCTCGGATCGTTTTCATTCAAGGGCACGACGCTCGAGCCCCGCTTCGGCAATCCGACGCCGCGCATTGCGGAATGAACAGAGGGTATGATCAATGCCGTCGGCCTGCAGAATCCCGGGCTGGAAGCAACGATCCGTGAGGAACTGCCGAAGCTGCGCAAGGTGTTTCACAAGCCTGTAATGGCTAACATCAGCGGCTTTTCGATCGAAGAATACCGCACGGTTGCCGCGCGGCTCGATCAGGAGGACGGGATCGGCTGGCTGGAGATCAACGTCAGCTGCCCCAACGTCCACGGCGGCGGCATGAGCTTCGGCACATCGCCCGCGTCCGCGGCGGAAGTCACCGCAGCCGTCAAAGCCGTCACAACGAAACCCGTGATTATGAAGCTTTCACCGAACGTCACGGACATCGCCGCAATTGCGAAGGCCTGCGAGGATGCGGGTGCGGACGGCATCAGTCTGATCAATACGCTCCTCGGCATGCGGATCGATCTGAAGACCCGCCGGCCTGTGATCGCGAATAAAATGGGCGGCTTTTCCGGCCCGGCCATCTTCCCGGTCGCGCTTCGCATGGTGTATCAGGCGGCGTCGGCCGTGAAGATCCCCGTCATCGGCATGGGCGGCGTTTCCACGGCGGAGGACGTGATCGAAATGATGCTCGCCGGGGCGACAGCCGTCGGCGTCGGCGCGGCCAATCTGATCGATCCCTTCGCCTGCCCGCGCATCCTGGATACCCTGCCCGCCGTCATGGATCGATACGGCATTGAAAACCTGAATTCTGTTATCGGAGGTGCACTCGATGGGTAAAGACGTTATCATCGCCTGTGATTTTGCATCCGGCGCGCAGTGCCTTGCGTTTCTGGATCAGTTTGAAAACGAAAAACCCTTTGTTAAAATCGGCATGGAGCTCTTTTATGCCGAAGGGCCCGCGATCATCCGCGAAATCAAAGCGCGCGGCCACAAGATCTTTCTCGATCTGAAGCTGCACGACATTCCGAACACCGTGCGCAAATCCATGGCCGTGCTTTCCGGGCTGAACGTGGATATCTGCAATCTGCACGCCGCCGGTACCGTCGCCATGATGAAAGCGGCGCTGGAAGGCCTGACGCGGGAGGACGGCACGCGTCCCCTGCTGATCGCCGTGACGCAGCTGACCTCGACCGATCAGGCGACAATGGAAAACGATCTCTGGATCCATGCGCCGATCGATCAGGTTGTTCTGCATTACGCCGAGAACGCAAAGGCCGCAGGGCTCGACGGCGTCGTCTGCTCCCCGCTGGAGGCGGGCAAGGTCCACGCCGCCTGCGGCAGCGGATTCCTGACCGTGACGCCGGGCGTGCGCTTTGCCGACGGCGAGGTCGGCGATCAGAAACGTGTGACCACGCCGGCGCAGGCCAAGGCGCTCGGCTCGGATTATATCGTCGTCGGCCGGCCGATCACGGCAGCCGCCGACCCGGTGGCTGCTTATCGCCGCTGCGCATCCGAATTTGTCGACTGAAGAAAGGAGCAATTATGGAAACGAGAATCGCGAAAGACCTGCTTTCCATCCAGGCCGTGTTTTTCCGCCCGGAGGAGCCGTTCACCTGGGCAAGCGGCATCAAAAGCCCCGTTTATTGCGACAACCGTCTGACCCTGACCGCGCCCGACGTGCGCTCGGACGTTGAAAACGGCCTGGCGGAACTGATCAGACAAAACTATCCCGGCGTCGAAGTGATCATGGGCACCTCGACCGCCGGCATCGCGCACGCCGCGATCACCGCGCATCTGCTCGGTCTGCCGATGGGGTACGTTCGCTCCGGCGCAAAGGACCATGGCCGCCAGAATCAGATCGAGGGCAAACTGCTGCCCGGGCAGAAGGTCGTCGTGGTGGAGGATCTGATCTCCACCGGCGGCAGCGTCATCGAGGTCGTCAACGTCCTGCGCGAAGCAGGCGCTGAAGTGCTCGGCATCGTTTCGATCTTCACCTACGGCATGAAGAAAGGCCTTGACCGGCTTGCCGCCGCAAACGTTCAGAATATTTCGCTGACCAATTTCGACGTGATTGCAAAAGTTGCTGCGGAGGAAGGCTATATCGAACCGAAGGACGTGGCGCGGCTGATCCGCTTCCGCAACAATCCGTCGGATGAAAGCTGGATCCATTCGGAGGCGAACGCATGAGAAGTCTGATCAACATCCTCGATCTTTCGGTGGAAGAAATCGACGCGCTGATCGAAACGGCAAACGATATCATCGCGCATCCCGAAGCCTACCGCGAGGCCTGCAGATACAAAAAGCTCGCGACCCTGTTTTTTGAACCCTCCACGCGCACGCGGCTGAGCTTTGAGGCCGCAATGCTCGAGCTCGGCGGCAGCGTGCTTGGCTTCTCGGAAGCAAACAGCTCCTCGGCCGCCAAGGGTGAAAGCGTTGCCGACACGGCAAAAACCGTCAGCTGCTACGCGGATATCATCGCGATGCGCCACCCGAAGGAAGGCGCGCCGTTCGTTGCCGCGCAGAACGCGACGATCCCGGTGATCAACGCCGGCGACGGCGGGCATAATCATCCGACCCAGACGCTTGCCGATCTGCTGACGATCCGTCGCGAAAAAGGCCGGCTGAGCGATCTGAACATCGGCTTTTGCGGCGACCTGAAATTCGGCCGCACCGTGCATTCACTGATCGCCGCCATGTCGCGCTACGAAGGCATTCAGGTCACGCTGATCTCGCCGGAGGAGCTGAAGCTTCCCAGTTACGTTAAGAAGGATATTCTGCGCAAAAAAAATATCCCCTACTCCCAGACGACCAGTCTGGAGAACGCGATGCCCTCGCTCGACATTCTGTATATGACCCGCGTGCAGCGCGAACGCTTCTTTAACGAAGAAGACTATCTTCGTTTGAAAGACAGCTACATTCTGGATCCCGCGAAGCTGCGGGGCGCGAAACCCGATCTTTGCATCATGCATCCCCTGCCGCGCGTGAATGAGATCAGTGTCGCGATCGACGAAGATCCCCGCGCCTGCTATTTCAAGCAGGTGCTCAACGGCAAATACATTCGCATGGCGCTGATCCTGATGCTGCTTGAGGAGGCAAAACGATGAATATAGATTCCATTAATAACGGCATCGTGATCGATCACATCGCCGCCGGCAGCGGCATGCGCCTGTATGAGCTGCTGGGGTTGGATGCGCTGGATTGCTCCGTGGCAATCATCAAAAACGTCGTGAGCCGCAAAATGGGCAAAAAAGATATTATCAAGATTGACGCCGATATTCCGGTCGATCTGGATATCATCGGCTACGTTGACCCGGACGCGACGGTCAATATCATCCGCGACGGCAAGCTGGTCGAGAAGCGCTCAATCGGTCTGCCTGAAACGCTGACCGACGTCATCAAATGCAAGAATCCCCGCTGCATCACCTCCTCCGAGCAGGAGATCCGTCACGTGTTTCGCCTGACGGACCGGGATGCAAAGATTTATCGCTGCGTTTACTGCGAAGCGAAGGCAAAATAATGAACATACACGACGTTTCAGTTGGAATGAAGG
>JAFWCS010000258.1 GCA_017534365.1 Clostridia bacterium
CTTCGGTCAAGGATCTTCCGGAGGCGGGAAAACGAAAAAGACGTTCTCTGCCATGCAGAAGCGGCGCTTTTTTCTGCATCTCAAGAAAATTGAAGGTTGTTTACATGAATTACAGACCTGACGATTACGGCGTTCTGCCTGACAGGGAATCTTTGCAGACGGAAGCCATTTCCATAAAAAATAAGGATGTTGAAATGAATGAGGAGTCTTGAGTTTCAAAACAAGGTCGCCGTCATCGACAAAGCGCCGGGCGATCATTTCATCGGAGATCTTGCCGACAAAGCTGTGCTCGAAGCGTTTGCCGAAAGCCAACGGCAGTTTCTACTATGTTGAGATCCCAAATATCGGTTCCGGCGATCTCGGCAAGGCTTACACCGTGACAGTGATCGACAACACGAGCGGCACAGGCGGGAATACAATCGGCGGAGTCATTGGAGGAAGCAATCCCGGTACGGTTGAAAACGGCTACAACACGGGAAGCGTTTCAAGCGGTTCGACGGTTGTCAACACCTGGACCTATTCCGCGCTGAGCTACGTCTATAAAGTGCTGACCAAGGCGGAAGCCAACGATCCCAACGTCAGCGAAGCGCTTGTCAACGTCTCCAAAGCCCTGACGCTCTACTATCTGGCAGCGGATACGTATTTCCACCCACACGGGTATTCCTTCCTGCTGACGGATAACTTCAACTGGGGCCAGGCCTACGTTTACGCCTGGGATGCGAACGGCGACGCGCTGCTCGGCGATTATCCCGGTACACAGGCCGAAACCACGACGAACGACTACGGGGAAACGCAGTTCATCATCCGCCTGCCCGCAGACGCTGTCGGCTGCATTGACAACAACAACAGCGGCATGCTGACCGAGGAAATCACCGATTTCAGCTATGCAGGCTACTGGATGGACGGCTCGCAGAACGATCAGGGGCATTATTGTGTAACCGGATGGAATTGACGATCTTTGCAGCGACGAGCTGCGGGACTCAAATCCTGACCAAGCAACAAACAAATGCAGAAACCTATGAAACAGGAGGAATGTTGCATTATGACAAATAATAGCTTATCAAAGAAAACTCTGAGCATTCTGGTCGCGTTGCTGCTTCTGCTCTCCGTATTCACGGTGCTGAAAGGCGCCCCGGTCGGACATGCGGAAAATACAAGAGGCGGCGGGGGCGACTGGGATCAGACGACCACGGCGCAGGAGACGATCAACTGGGATAATGTCAATGCGGTCATCGAAGCCATCCACAACATCGGCTCGGTGGAATTCACTTCGGAATGCCAGGCCATGATCACCGCCGCGAGAGACGCCTATGACGCGCTCAACACCAGGGAGAAGCGGGAAGTCAGCAATTACGGCGATCTCATGGACGCCGAAGCTGCACTTCGCAATCTTTCGCAGGGGCACAATACCGCCGTGCGGCTGATCGTGAACGGCGCCGTGGACGGCATCCTGGATACGCACAAAAACTTCGTGTTTTTCGGCAATTACAATCAGTCTGACACAACTTCAACCAGTCCGATCAATTGGCGTATACTCGATGATACGGGCGGCAGGATGCTGCTGCTGTCCGAATGGATTCTGGCATACAAACCATATCATGTGAGCAGCGCCGTTTCCGTGCCATGGACGTCGTGCAGCCTTCGCACGTGGCTCAACGGCAACGGCACGGCGGCCGCGGGCGAAACGGACGACAGCTTTTTCAACAATGCGTTCAACACGGCGGAGCAAGCCGCCGTATTTGATACCGACGTCAACGAGATCCTCTCTTCCGGTGGCGGTCAGGGAACGTCCGGTGTCGGAAATACAGACAAGGTGTTCATCCTGTCAAGCGCGGAAGTCCGGGAACCGACGTTCGGCTTCCCGGCGTCAACCGCCGCGTCCGACACGCGCCGCGCGGATTCAACGGTTGTCGCGAACAATCAGCAGGGCGCCAAGATAAAAACCTGGTGGCTGCGCGACACCAGCAACAGTACGTCGCGCTGGGTCCACAATGACGGACAAGTGGTCGCGTCATCCGATACGGGGTCCTATAACCAGATCGATCTGAGAGGCGTCCGGCCCGCGCTTCATATTGACCTTTCCCGTGTGCTGTTTGCTTCCCCCGCGGTGGATGGCAAAAACGCGCAGGGGGCGCTGGCGACGATTCCGGTGTATACCGGAAAGGAATGGAAGCTCACAGTCCGTAATAACACATACAGATTCAGCGTCAGTGAGACTGCGGCAACCGCCGGAAGCGGCGAAACGGTGACGCTGAATTATACAAGAGCAAAATACGGAGCCAAAGACTGGATCTCTGCTATTCTGGTGGATGCGGACGGCCATCCGGTGTATTACGGGCAGATCGCGCAGGCGACCGCGGCTGCCGGCTCGGTGGATATCACGATCCCGCAGGATGTGACGCCGGGTAACTATACGCTCAAAGTGTTCAACGAACAGCTCAACGGCGATTCCACCACAGACGCCGCGAGCGCGTTTTCCAACGTGGCGCTCACGGTCACACCGGGCGCGGCCGTGAACGCCGTCATTGCGAAGATCGACGCGATCGGCGAGGTCACGTACACCCCAGCCTGCAAGGCGAAGATCGACGACGCGCGCGACGCGTATAACGCGCTCACGGGGCAGCAGAAAGCGCAGGTGACCAATTACGCAGCGCTCACGGCGGCAGAGGCTGCCTACGCGGAGTTCTCACAGATCTGGATCGGCGCGCATTCTCTGACGCTGGACGGCGACATCGGCGTGAACTTCTATGCGTATCTTCCCGACGCGACCGACGCGGCCTATGCGGTCTTTACCGTGGACGGCAAATCCGTTACCGTTCCGATCGACCTAAGCAAATACATTGAGCAGAACGGCCTGACGCTCTACAAATTCACCTGCGACGTCGCCGCGGCGCAGATCGACACGGAAATCACCGGCGTGATTCATAACGGCGAAATAGCTAGCGACGAATTTACCTATACCGTGCAGGATTATCTCACCGAAGCGCAACAAACGATGGCCGACGACGAGAAATTCATGGCACTGGCAAGCAGCCTCGCCACCTACGGCTTCTACGCGAACGAGCTGTTTGCGTTCGATCCCGCGTTCTCGCAGCACGCGCTGTTTGACGACAGCGGCTTTGCGGCGATGACTGCGGCGTCTCTTGCGGACTGCGCCGCGCAGATCAACGATACCGCGGACGGCGTGACTTATTACGGCTCCAGCCTCGTGCTCCGCACGGAAACGGCGATCCGCCATTATTTCACCCTGCCCGCGGGCAAGACGATTGACGAATACACCTTCCTGCTCGGCGAAGGCGATGATGCAGTTGCGCTGACGCCGAAAGCCAACGGCAATTACTACTACGTGGAGATCCCGAATATTCCGTCTGCAAAGCTGGGCGATCCGCAGACCGTTACCGCGATCAAAAACACAAGCGGCGCGGGTGGGACTGCAGTCGGCGGCGTCATTGGCGGAAGCGATCCGGGCACGGTTGGAAACGGCTATAATACGGGA
>JAFWCS010000259.1 GCA_017534365.1 Clostridia bacterium
AGCAGCACCGGCAGATGCATCGGGCAAAGCATCTGCCCGATCTGCGGAATATTGCCGGTGATCATCGGCAGCACCATACAAAGCGCAAGGAACATCCCCGCAAAGGCGGTGTTTTTAACAGTTTTTTTCATAATGCCTCCTCCAGACAAAAAGACGCCGGGCCCATGAAATGAGCCGACGCCTTTGATAGCAGTGTTGTTTCAATTCCCGGGGACCCGGCTTCTGCCGCAGAAGCGCGCTTCCTGCGCGCCTCATTTCTCATATGGATGATTTATTATGCTCGATCGGCCATGCGCACGAGCATGGCGACGACGTCGTCGAGCATTTCGTTCACCGTCGCGTCGCGCAAGCCGGCGATAAAGGTGTCGCACTTATTCACCGGCAGCAGGATGCGCACCGCATCGCTCGCGCCGACGGCAGCCGCCATCGCCGGGGTGATCTCGCCGAGCAGCGCATCGGCGATCACGATCCCGACCGGGCCGACGATCACATCTGCGCGGCGGCAGGCAACGATCAGCGCGTTCTCGCCGGTCGCGGCACGCGCAGCGCCGCCCTTGTGCATGGTGGCGGTCGCAGTGCTGTTGGTGCCGACGGCGGTCAGCTCCGCCTGCGGCAAAGCGGAAAGAATCCGCTCCGTCAACTGTTTGCCGAGCTTGCCGCCCTGGCCGTCAACCACAACGATCCTCATTTCTTTTCTTCCTTCCCGCTCTTTCAAAGTGTTTATTTCATCCGAAACAAGAGCTTCAAAAGCCCGCGCAGCGCTTTCGGACTGCGCACGACAACGACCTTCACACGCATCGCTCCCCTCGCAGATTCTGAGACGGACGCGTCTCCGCCTGCTACTATTATAAGCGAAGAGGCGGCGCGGCGTGACAATTCACTTCCCGCCGGCTTTGCGCGGCTTCAGCTCCCATTCCTTGATCTGCCTGGCCTGCTCCATCAGAACGCAGTAGCTCTCATGGCGGCTGCGCGGGATCTTCCCTGCCTCCAGCGCCGCAAGAACTGCGCAGCCTTTTTCTTTCACATGCAGGCAGGTGGTGAATTTGCAGCTGCCGAGATACGGCTCAAATTCCGGGAAGCAGTCCGGCAGCTCCTCCTTGCGGATCACTTCGTCCGCCTCCGTTTCCAGAGAGGAAAAGCCGGGCGTATCGGCCACGTAGCCCCCAGCAACGGGATAAAGCTCACTGTGGCGCGTGGTATGCTTTCCGCGGCCGAGCTTTTCACTGATCGCAGCGGTTTTCAGCGCAAGCTTCGGATCGATCGCATTGAGCAGCGTGGATTTACCCACGCCGGAATTGCCGCAGAATGCGCTGGTGCAGCCGGCAAGCTCGTGCTTGACCGCATCCACCCCGTCGCCGGTTTCGGAGGAAACGGCAAACACAGGAATGCCCGCCTGCCGATACGCGGCCAGCAAGGCATCCGCCTGCTTCAGATCCCACTTTGTGAAGATCACGGCCGGGGCGATCCCCCGCTGCACGGCGATCGCCGTCAGCCGGTCGATCACCAGAGGAACGGGATCCGGCTCGCAGGTCGACGCCACAATGAACAGCCGGTCGATATTGGCCACCGGCGGGCGCGCGAGCACGTTTCTGCGCGGCAGGATCGCGTCGATCGTGTTTTCCGCCTGCGTCTGCAGCGTCACGGTCACCAGATCACCCGCCAGCGGCTTGACGCCGGTCTTGCGAAAGATGCCGCGCGCTTTGCATTCATGGACTGCACCGGCGACCTCAACGTAATAGAAGCCGCCGATGCCTTTTAAAATTCTGCCTTCCGCCTGCGTCATAGAGATCAAACGCCGTCCTTCTGACCGACCGTCAGAATGATCTCCGTATCGGTGCTGTAGTAGGAGCCGAGGGCAAGCATGCCGCTGCCGGAGGGCGCCGGGCTTTGCACGATCACGATGCCGTTCTGCGAATCGGAATACACGGTGCGGTGCTCAACGGTCACGTTCTCAAAGCCGGCGTTCGCGAGCTCGCGCTTCGCTTCCGTTTCGGTATCGCCGGTCACGTCCGGCAGCGCAGCGCGCGTCACGGTCGGCGAGGAGGGCGTCGGATAATCTTCATCATAAACGACCGGCGGATCATTTTTGAAGTTGACGCGGCAGGTGAAGTATTCGCGCCCGTCGATCTCCACGGAAACCGGCACGCCGCTGCCGCTGCCTTCGATCTCAAGCGTATAGTTTTCGCCGCTCATACGCAGGGTCTTGGTCGTATACTGCTCGTTATTCACCCAGACCTTGCAGATGCCCGATCCGCCGCCGGAGGGCAGCTTGAACGTCACCGAAGCAGTGGTCTGCGGCGGGATGCCGTTGCTCACGACAATGGAGACTTTCGTATTCGGGAAGGCCTTTTCATCGGGGTTCGGCGTCTGATCGATGACGACGCCGGCAGCCTTCAAACTGTTTTTCTTTTGCACTTCCGTATCATACACCAGATTGACGCTTTCGATGATCGCCTGCGCCATGGTGGTGTTCATGCCGATGACGTTCGGAACAGTCACCAGATCTTCATCGCTCGCATAATACACGATGATCGTCTGGCCGCCCTCGGCCTCGGTGTTGCGTTCGGGTTCCGTCTTGATCACGGTGCCGAATTCATCCACCACGCTCAGCGCGGGCATCGCGCTGACCTTAAAGCCCTGGCTTTCCAGCGTGTCGGTGGCGAGCTGGATCTGCATGCCGTAAACGTCGGTCACGTTGACCTTGCGGTCATTCTTGGCAACGGAGAGCTTGATGACGTTGCCGGTCTCTTTGGTCAGCTTGCTGCCGCTGCGCGGATACTGATCAAAGATCATGCCGTCGGGATAGGAGCTGTTTGCGATCGGCTCCGGATCAAAGATGAAGATATCTTTGTATTCCTCGGCGTTCTGCACTTCGGTCTCATAGATCTTGCCCACAAAGGTCGGCACCGTGGCAACCTGCGCCTTGAAGACGTCGGTGAAGAAATAGAGGGAGCCGAGCACGATCAGGCCGACCATCAGCAGACCGATGATGATGCCGGCGGCGATAAAGGAGCCCTTGCCGCGCGGCTCGTCGTCATCCTCATCGTTGGGGTCGGGATAAACGGCCGGCGGCGTCGGCTGCGGCGTTGAACGGTTCACGTGCTTGGTCGGATCGGTGTCAACGAAATAATTCTCCTGAAAACGCACGGAGGGATTGCGCTTGAACTCTTCCAGATCCAGCAGCATCTCCGCGGCAGACTGATAGCGATCCTTCGCATTCTTCTGCATGGCGCGGATCACAATCTGCTCAAGACCTGCAGGGATCTCCTTATTAATATCGCGCGGGCGCTTCGGATCCTCCTGCAGCTGCATGAGGGCGACAGAAACAGAATGATCCGAT
>JAFWCS010000260.1 GCA_017534365.1 Clostridia bacterium
ATCTGCTGATCTCCATCGAATCAAAATCTTAAATACTTATTGCAACCGCACGCCATTCGTGATAGAATGAATTATATTCTGTCACGGATGGTGTTTTTTATTATGAATCCTATCAGAAAAGCTGCAAATAAACTGATCGGCAAGGTCGTCAACGCCGTCACGAATTCCGTTGCGCAAACCTCCGCCAAAGGCGAGGGCGCGGCCTTTGAACCGACCGAAACGATGAAGGCCCTCTGCCGCAAGGCCGGCGCGGAGGGGATCGTTCTGCTGAAAAACGAAAAAGAGACGCTGCCCCTCACGCCGGATCGCCGGGTCTCGGTCTTCGGTCGGGTGCAGCGGGATTATTTCTACGTCGGCTACGGCTCCGGCGGCGACGTGAACGCGCCTTACAAGATCTCGCCAATCGCCGCGATGCGCGCCTGCCCGGGCATCACGCTCAACAAGCCCCTGGCCGCGACCTATGAGAGCTGGTGCGAGAAGCACCCGGTCGACGACGGCTACTGGGGCCACTGGCCGATGTGTTACGATGAGATGCCGCTCACCCGCGAGCAGGCAAAGGCCGCGGCGGCGGTTTCCGACACCGCGCTGGTCTTCATCGGCCGCGCGGCGGGGGAGGATCGCGAAAACACGCTGACCAAGGGCAGCTATTATCTCACCGACGCCGAAACGAAGATGCTCGACGCTGTGACCGCGGCGTTTGACCGCGTGGCCGTGCTGCTGGACTGCGGCAGCATCATGGATATGGCGCAGCTGGCGGCATACGGCGAGAGGATCACGGCGATCCTTTACGTCTGGCAGAGCGGCATGGAGAGCGGCAACGCGATCTGCGACGTGCTCACCGGCGCCGTTTCCCCCTGCGGCAAGCTGACCGATACGATCGGGCGCAGCTATGCGGACTGGCTGAGCAGCGAGAACTTCGGCGGGAAGAAATTCAATATTTACGCGGAAGATATATACGTCGGATACCGCGGCTTTGAGACGTTTGCGCCGGACCGGGTGCTGTATCCCTTCGGCTTCGGCCTGAGCTATACGACCTTTGACGTGCGCGCGCAGGCCTGCCTGCTCCTCAATGACGCGGTGGAGCTTTCCGTGCGCGTGGAGAATACCGGCAAAACGCCGGGCAAGGAGGTCGCGCAGGTTTATTTCAGCGCGCCGAACGGCCGGCTGGGCAAGCCCGCGCGCGAACTCTGCGCCTTCCGCAAGACGCGGCTGCTCTTCCCGGGCGAGGCCGAGGAGCTGGTCTTCTCGATCCCGCTGGCGGATCTGGCGTCCTATGACGATGAAACGACCTTTTCCCGGCTGCTGGAGGCCGGGCATTACGACCTGTTTGTCGGCGCCGACGTGCGCGCCGCCGTCTGCTGCGGCGGCTTCGATCTTGCCGTGGAGCGCGTCACGGAACGCCTGACGCAGACCGCCGCGCCGACCGCGCCCTTCCTGCGGCTCAAGCGGGGACCGGACGGCGAAAAGCGCTACGTGCCGGTCCCGCAGGCTGCCTATGATCTGAAATCGATCATGCTGGCGAATCTGCCCGCCGCCACGCCCGCGATCGGCAAGGATCACACGCTCACGGACGTCAAAAACGGCGTGCTGACGGTCGAACAGCTCGCGGCCGAGCTGACAGACGACGAGCTGGAAGCGCTCAGCCGCGGCGATTATGTGATGAACAGCCCCCTGGGCGCCGCCGGCAATGCCGGCGTCTTCGGCGGCGTGCTGGAATCCCTGCGGCGCAGGGAGATCCCGCCGGTCGTCACCACCGACGGCCCCTCCGGTATTCGTCTGCAGGCGGCCTCCTCGCTCCTGCCGATCGGTACGGGACTGGCCTGCACCTGGGATCCCGCGCTGGCGGAGGCGCTGTATGCCGAGGTCGGCCGGGAAATGCGCGCGCGCGGCTCGGACGTTCTGCTCGCGCCGGGCATGAATCTGCATCGCAATCCGCTCTGCGGGCGGAATTTTGAATACTTCTCCGAGGATCCGCTGCTGACCGGCTGCATGGCGGCCGGCGTGGTGCGCGGCCTGCAGCGCACGGGCGTTTCCGCCTGTGTGAAGCATTTTGCCTGCAATAATCAGGAGGTCAACCGGACGCACAATGATTCCCGCGTGAGCGAGCGCGCCCTGCGGGAGCTGTATCTCAGAGGCTTTGAGATCTGCGTCAAAACCGCCGCGCCGCAGAATCTGATGACCTCTTACAATCTGATCAACGGCGTGTGGGGCCATTATCAATATGAGCTCTGCACCCGGATCCTGCGCGGCGAATGGGGCTATCAGGGCAACGTGATGACCGACTGGTGGATGCGCTCCGCCGCGTCGCCGGAATTCCCGGCCCTGCGCGATCAGGCCTACCGGGTGCGCGCGGGCGTGAACGTGCTCATGCCGGGCGGCGGGCGTGTCGGCAAGCGCAAACCGGACGGGACGCTGCTGGAAACGCGCGGCCGGCCGGAGGGCATGACGCGCGGAGAATTGGAGCAGAATGCCGCGCAGGTGCTGCGCTTCGCCCTGCAGAGCAGCGCGTTCGAACGGCAGAAGAAGGAGGCGGCGCAATGAAACGGGGCATTTCCTTCCTGCTGATCGCCGCGCTCTGTCTGCTGCTTCTGCTGCCGGGCTGCGGCAAGCAGGAAACCGCAACGATCCTGATCCCCGCGGAGGCGATTTCACAGGCGCGGGCGCTCTTCCTTTTGCAGGAAGCGGGCGTGATTACGCTGCGCGACGGCGCGGCGCTCGCGGCGACGACGGCGGACATCGCGGAGAATCCCTACGGGGTGACGGTGGAGCCGACGGCGTCCGAAAAGATCGGCAAGCTGCTGCCCGAAGCGGCGCTTGCGGTCATGGGGCTGGAAACGGCCTACGGCGCCGGGCTGGATCCCCAGCAGGTCCTGCAGTCGGAAAGCAGCTGCAAGGCCTACCCCTGCGTGATCGCCATGCGGGCGGAGGATGCCGCGCGGGACGTCGGCAAAGCGCTGGCTGCCGCGGCGCGGGCGGACGTGGTTGCCGAACAGCTCAAATATACCTTCGGCACGCTGGCGGAATCGGCGGTGGAAACGCCGGGCGACGGCACGGATCCCGCCGTGGATTATGCGGACCTGCTGAATCTGCGCCTGACCGTCGCGGCGTTTGAACGGCCGCAGGCCGCGATCCTGCAGGTGATCGGCGACGTGCTGCGCACACAGAATATCCAGCTGGACGTCAAGCTTTATACCGATCCGGCGCAGGCGAATGCCGATCTGCTCGCCGAGCGCGTGGATGCGGTCTTTATGCAGGACGTGATGCAGCTGGAAGCTTATAACATCGCGCACGGCACGGACCTGACGCCTGTCGCTTCGGTCTACGCGTCGCCGCTCTCGCTCTATGCCGGCACGGCGGCGTCGATCGACGCGCTGAAAGAAACGGAATAAAGGATCAGGGTGCGCTGCGACAGACTGTCACGGCACACCCTGATTGAATTAGGAATTAGGAATAGGTGATTACCGATAAGGAACTTTTTAAAAACAAGCCCAGCCGAGAGCTTGAGATGCTTATTCTATAATGATTTAACGAATTAAGATTTAATTAAATTACATAACAGTCAGCCCCAGCCGTAGCTTTAATGCCGCGGTTGGGGCTTTTTTTGTTTTATTCAGATTCGGTTGCAGGAAGAATTATCAAACCTTTCGGCAACGGGCCGTGGTCTTCATAAATGTAAAACAGAGTGGATATCAGCTTGTCGGTATAAATGCATTCAATATCTGAATCATATTCACACTGCTCGAAATCAATTTCAAGCTTACCGGTTGATTCTCTGTATCCTTCGCTGATTATGTAGAAATATTCGCATTCGGTTGAGGCGTTGTTTTCCTTTGTCAACTCAAAATATATCTTCGCAAATTACCTATTGAGAGAAGACTGGTTATAAATAAAAAAGAGTATATTCTTTGCCATTCTCAACCGAACATATCTTCTTTCAAAAGAAATCCATTAAAG
>JAFWCS010000261.1 GCA_017534365.1 Clostridia bacterium
ATTGGACACCAGCTCGCCGGAGATCCGGATCACGGAGGAATACACGCGCGTGACAACGCTCTGCACAAACAGATAGACGAAATTCAGGATCAGCAGGCCGAGAATGACCCGGAACGCGCCGGGATCGCCGCCGTAATTCGCGGCCAGGCGGTTGAGGATCTCCTTGCCGATCAGCGAGCCGATCACAGGCATGACGCCGTTGAAGACCGCCATGAGCAGCATCACGAACAGCACCGCGCGGTTGGCCTCCCACACAAGGCGGATGATATAGGCCAGCCGGGAGGTGAAATCGCGGATCAGCTGCCGGAGATAGGCCGGCACCTCCCGCAGGGTTTTGGGCTTCGGCACACGGTATTGATCCGTGGCCGCATGGTTCATCATCGGGGGCATTGGCATGCAGAACCCTCCCTTATTCATTAAATATTTCAAATCAATTATATATTCGAATCTAGTGTTTTGCAATTCTTTTTTTGAAAAACGCGCGCATGCATGCTTCATAGCGCAACGCCGCACGGTGCGGCGCTGTCAGATCGTCGGTCTCCCGGCGGGCAGTGTAGGGAACGCTGTTTCAGCGTTCCGCATGCGCCGCAGGCGCATCACTCCCTCCGTCTCGCTTCGCTCGACACCTCCCTCAAAGAGGGAGGCTATTTTGGGCCGCCGGTCCGCAGGCAAACGCGCAGTGCGGCGCCGTTGGATTGAAGGTCAACCGGCGGGCGATTGATAATCGGGTCTCCCCTCCCGGGTCGGTCGTTGCTTCTGCGGCTTTCGCCGCAGAGGTCGCCACCGGCGACCCGCAACCCCTACGGTGCGGCACCGTTGGCATCAGGTTGCCGTCGGTATGCGTAGGGCACGGATCCGTCCGTGCCGACTGCAACGGCAAGCATGTATGCTTGCCCTACGGTGCGACGCCGGTTAATTTCCGGTCCATCGGCGGGCGATCGGTCATCGCCCCTGCCCGCTTTTTGTTATGATGCAAAACATCCGGTCGGTCACTAGTCTTCAAAGATTGCGGGGTCCATGAGCATGAAGCCGAGCTGCAGCGCGGCTTCAAACTCCTTTACCGCGACCGTCCGGCCATCCATGGAAAGCTGCGCGTCGCCGATGCGCAGGATCGCCTGATCGTTTCTGCCGTCCATAAACGCCGTTCCGTCGGCGTACCCGAGGAGCGTCGCCAACTGCCGCGGATAGGTCATCGTGATCGTCTCCGCGCCGGACAGCACCTCGATCCCCAACGCGTCAAAAACAGCGCTGAGACTGCCGAACGTCCAGATCCCGCGCGCGGCCGCGCCGCCGTTCTCCATCGTTGCTTCAAAGCCGTCCGTCGCGTCCCAAAGCAACAGATCGATCTGCACAAGTCCTTCTTCCCCTTCAGAGATCGCCGCGCCGCGCACCGCCGCCGGTGAAAGCGCGGCATGCTTCATCTCCAGGCCTGTGCGGATCGCGCTGACTGTCAATGCCTGGATCGCATCCGTTTTCAGGGTTTCCGGCAATTCATATGCTGCGCCGTTCATCTTCACACTGTCCTGCACAAACGACGGAACCACAAGCGGAAACAGCAGGTTTTCCCGATCGGCACTGTTATAGAGCGCAACGGCCGAGGCGATTGTTTCCGCATCCGTTTCATACGCGATATAGTCGGCACAGAAGGTCAGCGTCTGCTTGCCGAACAGGCCGAAATCCACCTGCGCGATCCAGGTCCCGTCTGTCTTCTCCGTCACCTTCGTGCCGCCCAGGTGAGAAAACAGCAACCGGAATCCCCCGAGCAGGTTGTACAGCCGCAGCAGCAGGCGGGTAAAAAAGCCGAGCTCGTCCGACCGGGCGGAAAGATGCCAGCGCAGGGCAAGCGTTTCGGAGGCCCCGCAGTCGAGCAAATGGATCACCCTGCCCCAGTCCTCCGTGTAGCTTCTTTCCAGCGTATCGGATCGGGACGTGAGCTCCACACTGCCCAGCGGCCGGTCGGTGAGATTCGTGACCGTGACCGTTGCGTTCACTTCGTCAAACAGGCTGTAGGTCTCTTTGTCAAATGCGATATCCAGTGAAAGGCAATCGTCGCGCATCGCAGGCTCCTGCGCAATGGCCGGAACGGCAGCGCCGATCAGAAGCGCCGCGCAGAGCAGCAGCGCCAGGGCTTTTCTCATCATTTTCATTTCTCCCTTTCTATATTATATGGCAGCTTATCGTGTAAGGAACGCTGTTTCAGCGCTCCGCGTGCTAATTCTGAGAACTAAAGATATTTAGCAATGTCTCCGGCGTTCCGAATAGTTTTAAAAATATGATCGGGAGAAGAGCCACGATTTCTAAGACAGTAAAAATCAAAATGGTTCTTTTCCATTTTTCTCTTTTATGAATGATGTTATAGATTTCAAAAATCAAAAGAATGATGGCATTTGAAATAGGAAGAGATAGCAGCAAGAAAGCCCCTAAATAATAGTAAACATCATTCAAATCCTCAAAGAGAAAAAGGTAAATATGTGGCAGACAGGCAATGAAAGCCAGCACGCAAGCGGTACCAAGTGCCTTTTTCAAGGATGTGCCTTTTCTTCTCATCAAAGCAGGAATAACAATTGCTGAGATTGGAAGGAAAACAAAAATACAATTGAAAAGTAATCCCAACAGTTGAAAAACAATAAGGTAAAAGAATTCACGAATATCCATTTTTACTCCTTCTTCTTGTTATAAAGGCGTAAACAGCATCACCCAAAAACAGCATAACTCCCTCCGTCTCACTTTGCTCGACACCTCTCTCAATGAAAGAGGCTGCTTTTGCATCGCCGGTTTTACTGTGCATGCCGCCGGCAAACGCGCGGCATGCTGCCGCAACGGAGCGCCGGAACGGCGCTGATTATTGAGATTGGCCGAGCAATTCTGTGAATGCAGCCGGAAGCCGCGTAAAATGAAAGTCTTTGCTCAGCGCCGGCGTGCCGTCGGTCAGCCACGCAATGACAGACGCCTCAACAGAGGCATTCACATCCTTGAAATAGACTGTGACATACGCGCTGCGCTGCGCATTCTGATCCCGGACGGCATCTGCATCAAATTGCTCCCGGTACTGCCGGACAAGGGCTTCCTGCATTTCATGGCGAAGCGGTTCCGTCAATTCGATTTCTTCGCCTTCATCGAAACCGTTTTTGACCGTAATACAGATTTTTCGAATACAGGATTCGTCGTCCAGATACCAGAGCGCCGGATTGTCGGAATTGCCATATAGGAACGGTTGCAGAAAATTGTATCGTTCTTCAACAAAATTGATCGTATCTGCATCTTTGTAAACACGAACAGAATCAGAACCGCGCTCTTTTTTTACAATTCCCTTTGAGGATGACTGATAATTAAGCGTGTATTGGTTGGCAAACGAGTTGCCGTAACGGTCGGTTCGGCTATAAATGATGTCGTTGCAGGTGGGCTTTCCTTCCTTTTCTAAAAACTCAATGACCGATCGAGAGTTTGCGGACTGCCCGCAGGCCGATAATGCAACCAGTAAAGAAACAATCAGCATAATCGGGCATACGATTCCCAACGCTTTTTTCATCATTTTCATTTTCTTTCCCCCTTATTTATGCTTCCGCCCGCTGCCAGTAAAGCGTGACGTCAAGCTCCTCCCAGCGCATGGCAAGCTCGCCGTTCGCCAGCAGCTCCAGGTGCATATCGTAAGGGTGATTGTCCTTTGCGGTGTTGAAAAAGGCGCCGATCTCTTCTCCGTACTGATTGAACGCATAGCCGCCCGTGCCGGTGAAATCCGGGCCGAACTGCAGATAGAAGGAATCGTCCGAGCGCAGGAAGAGGCTGCCTTCGGCCGTGCCGAACTGCGTCTGCACCGCCTGAAGATCGTTGGCGTCGGAGAGCACCCATTCGCCCACGTTTTCCGGCGCGCAGAGATCGCCGCCCTTGCCGCCGCCGTTCTCCGCGAGCATCTTTGCATCCCGGAGCGCATGAGCTTCCTTCATGAAATCCGGATGCGCGGCGAGATAGGCGTCCGCCGCCTTCTGCGCGCGGATCAGCGGCAGGTGTTTTGCGTAGAACCGCTGTTCCGACCAGCCGGTCCGCTGAAATTCTCCGCTCGGGGCGTAATCGCCGTCCGAATTCAGCTCCACGAATTCCAGCAGCCGGATCTTCGCCACATCGGCGACCTTCGGATCCTCGGTCAGCCGGATCAGCGCGGGCACGCCGGCAGCATCCAGCGAGGCGAGATATTCCACATCCACGCTCGCCAGCCTGCCGGTCTGATAGGCGGCGCAGTTGTAATCGGCAATGCGCGTGTTCAGATCCCCCGCGCCGAGCACGAGCAGGATCACGCCCGCCGTGAGCAGGGCAGTCTGCAGCACCCGCACGCGCGGCAGGAAGCAGCGCAGGAGCATCGCGACGAACACCACTGCAAGCAGCACCATGAAGGCGCCGGTGCCCACGCGCAGCACTGTCATGCCGTAGTGGCGGATATAGAGCACCATCTTTGAGAGGGCGGTCGCGATCAGCAGGAGGGTGAACAGGCCGATGAAGCAGTTCAGAATGCGCACGGCCAGCGGCGGGCGGTCACCGCGCGCGAAGATGACCGTGATAAACATCACGCAGAGATTGATCGCCGCAATCGCGCACAGCTCAAAGAAGCCGCGCCGCGCATACGCCGCGAAGCTGAAGGTATAATCCGCCGGCAGGATACCGGAGAAGGCGCTGAAGAAATAGGCCAGCTGCGAAACCAGATAGGCAACGTAGCAGATGCTCAGCACGGCGAGGAACGCAACGAGCGCGGGCGTGGCAACGCCGCGTTTCTCCTTCTGCTGTGTTTCCTCCGGCGGCGCCTGCCTGAGCGTGAGCGCGAAGCTGAACAGCAGCGGCGCGAGCAGAAGCGACAGGATCAGCTGGAAAAACCGCATCCAGAAATCAACGAAGATCCCGCCGATCAGTCCTTCAAAGGCCGCGTCCGAGCGCATGAGCAGCGGCAGCACCGCCGCGAGCACCGGCACCGCGCACAGCGCGCCGACCAGCGCCTGCACCACGCGCTTTTTGCGGTCGCTTTCCCCCGAAAGCAGGCCGCGCACCGCCGCCGGCGCAAAACGCACGCCGCGCGCGACCGGCCGCAGGGTATGCGGGATCAGCGCGAGATCGCCGGCCGGGATCTTCTGCCCCCGCAGCCCGGTGAACCAGACCACGGCCAGCAGCAGCATCGCGAGGAACGAAAACGCGCAGACGACCAGATTATCCGTCAGCACAAACACGGCGGAGAGCGCCGCCGCGCAGACGCCGCAGCCGAGCGCATAACCGCCCGGCTTCACGCCGCGCTCAGCCAGCACGGCCGTGGCGGAGATCCAGTAAAAGAGGAAGGCAATGGCCCAGCCGATCCGGCAGAAGCCCCAAAGCCCCCAGAAAATGCTCAGCACACCGCTGATCGCCGCCAGCACCGCCATCGCGAGCGTCTTGCGGTCATAAGTGAACTGCGGCGCCGGTCTGACCGGCTGCGGTTTGACC
>JAFWCS010000024.1 GCA_017534365.1 Clostridia bacterium
GGATCTGTCGTTGTGTATACAGAACGACGCCTTCTTTCGTTTGGATAAAAAAGCAGCCCGCCGAATGAACAAGTCCAGTAAAAACGGACAATAGAAAAAAACAGCCTCCTATGGTAGAATGAAAAAAACTACCATGGGAGGTTTCATTATGGCAAGAAGATACGGGTGTTTTTCACCGAGATATTCGATTGATTCGACGTAATCGAAAACATAGATCTCTTCCGTCGGTTCTTCTGCGGCGTATGCTGCCGGCAGGAAAAGCCCTGCAAACAGAAGCAAGGCCATTGCCATGGAAATCAGGCGCTTGATTGCTTTCTTTTGCTTCATATTCTACCTCCAATTAATCTTCACAGGTTCCCCTGTGGGTTTTCCTTGATATTATTAATTAAAACAGCCCTGCAAACAGCTGTCTGGTTTCTTTGCCGATCCACGAGAGCAGCTCGGCGAGGGCGGTGAACCCCGGTTCGCGGGTATTCCGCACGAAGCTAATGAGCTGGCCCAAACGGTTGAAATAATGACGGAGATTGTCCAACAGCGACGCTTTCTGCAGGGTGCATTCGACAAGGGCGACGCAGTAATCGCTCCGCCCGGCATAGGCGACGACCCCGGTGAATTCATCCGAGTCAGCATAAATGATGTCAAAGGACAGGAGGCTGCCGTCCGGCGCCGTCACCTGCGCAGCACCGTATTCCCTGTCATGGATCCAATCGCTTTCCGTCACGGGAACCGTCTGCACGCTGCCGTCGGTGAAAGTCACAGTCATCGTCGCGGGCAAATTGCTCAGCAGCTCATGGTATCCGTTGTAGTATTCTTTCGCCACCGGGACGTAATCGGCGGGAAGGGCGACGGAAACGACCAGATCGGTAAAATACACACAGTGCATGGTAAATTCCGTTTCCAGTGCGCCGAACATTGCGGTCAGCGTGATATCGCCGGGCGCGAGTCTTCCCCGGACATACACGTCCCTCACAGTGCAGACGCCGCCCTCCGAAAAGACGGCAGAAAACACCAGATAATCCACCTGGATCCGATCGGGATCGTTTCCATAGGGATAAGGGCGTATTTCGTCATCGAGCAGATAGGTCTGCTGCAGATTGGAGGGCCTGAGCGCGGTGAGGGTCCCCAGAGATCGGATCGTCAGGGTCACAGAAGTGCCGGCCGGCAGCCAATTCACGGCGATCAGCTGCGTTTCACCGGCTTTGAATTCATAGGCGCGGAACCCGTCGCCGGCGTAATACTCCCCTTCATACAGCCAGGCATAGTCCCTGACTGCCGTCGCCCGGTTGCTGTTCAGATCGTCCGTGACGATCCAATATTCGCTAAAAGCCGTATCATCCATGTCGATCAGATACCAACCGTCCGCCGGCGCGGTGAACAGAAAGCCGCTGTATTCTTCGCCGATCGTCTGCTCGCCGTTTTTGGCCTCGCCAAGGACCGTGTAGGCTGCGCTGAAGTATTCGCCGTATTCGTTCTTGCCGTCGAACAATATCGTGCCACCGCCGGCAAAGGCCATCAGCGGCACAACGGTCGAAAGCAGCAGCGCAAAGGTCAACAGAATTGTAAATGTTTTTTTCATAACAGTCTCTCCTTGTATTTTCCAAGACTAGAGCTGGTATATAGTCTACCTACTGAACAAGACAACCAATTTAACCGAAAAGTTTGCCATTTGAAAAATATTTTTTTGCCCCGCGTTTTCCTTCGCCCGCTTCTTGACAGATTTCGTTTTTTTATGTATAAAAGAAGAAGAAGCCTCTGTCGATCCGGCAGAGAAACGCGGAGGTGATAGGTTGACAAGTGAAGAACTGGACGCGCTCGTTTTGCGTCTGAAGGAAGGCGACGCCTCCGTCTGCGCGGCAATCTATCGCGAAACCATCGGTCTCGGCTGGGATGCCGCGCGCATCTTGCTGCGGCAGCGCGAAGACATTCAGGACGTGCTGCAGATCAGCTATGCCAAGGCGTTTCAGCACATTGATCAGCTGGAATCTCCTGCTAATTTTCGCGCATGGCTGCGGCGGATCATCCTCAACGAAAGCAAAAACTACTTAAAAAAACAAGATGACATCGAAAACGCGGGTCTGTTGCGCCTGGCCGATCTGCCAATGAAGGAGCCGCAGGATCAGCAGGCAAATGATCTGCTGCATCGTGCGGAAATGCGCGATCTGATCGAAACGTCGCTCGCCTCTTTGCCGGAGGACAAGCGCCGCTGTCTGGAATTATTTTATTATGACAATCTCCGGATTTCGGAAATTGCCGACCTGCTCGACATCCCGGAGGGAACTGTGAAAACCCGTTTGCGCGCCGCAAAGCAGGAGCTGCGCATGATGATAGGAAGCGACGACGATTTCGGTCCGCTGTTTTCTTTCTCACTGCTGCCCTTATTTTTTGCGCAGCAGGCGCAGACGGCGTCCGTCCCGGCACAGATCGCCGAGGCGGTCGGCGCGCATGTTGCGGCAACTGCCGGCAGCGCTGCAGCCGGCGCTTCGGGCACGGCCGCCGCAGGAGCTGCGGCAGCTTCCACGGGCGCGGCAGCAGCGGCC
>JAFWCS010000262.1 GCA_017534365.1 Clostridia bacterium
AGGCGGTGGACGGCGTTTCGTTCTCCATCAACAAAGGAGAAACGCTCGGCCTCGTCGGCGAATCCGGCTGCGGCAAGACCACGGTCGGGCGCACGATCCTCCATCTCTATAAGCCGACCGGCGGCGAGATCCTCTATGACGGCAAGCCGATCCGCACCAAGGCGGATATCCGCGAATTCCGCAAAAAAGCGACGATGGTGTTTCAGGATCCCTATTCCTCGCTGAATCCACGCATGACGGTCTCCGATATCATCGGCGAGCCGCTGGACGTGCACAAGCTCTGCAAAACCAAAGCGGAGCGCCATGACCGGATCCTCGAGCTGATGGATTACGTCGGCCTCAACAGCGAGCACGCCGCGCGCTATGCCCACGAATTCTCCGGCGGTCAGCGCCAGCGCATCGGCATCGCCCGCGCCCTCGCCGTCAACCCGGATTTCATCGTCTGCGACGAGCCGGTTTCCGCGCTGGACGTCTCCATTCAGGCGCAGGTCATCAATATGTTTGACGATCTGCAGGAAAAGCTCGGCCTGACCTATCTCTTCATCGCCCACGACCTGCTGGTCGTTCGCCATATTTCGGACCGCATCGCCGTGATGTATCTCGGCCACATGGTGGAGCTTGCGCCTGCGTCGGAGATCTACGATCATCCGCTGCATCCTTATTCGAAGTCGCTGCTTTCCGCCGTGCCGGTGCCGGATCCCAAGGTCGCGCGCGCCAACAAGCGCATCGTGCTCACCGGCGATATTCCAAGCCCCCTCAACGCCCCCACCGGCTGCCCCTTCCGCACCCGCTGCCGCTTCGCCTGCGACAAATGCGCCGAGAGCATGCCGCCCTTCGAGGAGGTTTCCCCCGGCCACTTCGTCGCCTGCCACCGGACGGCGGAGGTCAACTGAATCCGGATCGACCGTTCTTCGGAACGTTCGCAAATAAACCATTATTTTTAGAAAGGATTGATCCCTCATGAAACTCAAGAAGCTCGTCGCGTTGCTGCTCGCGCTTGCGATCGTCGGCTGCCTTGCCGCCTGCGGCAAGACGGAAGGCGGCACCAAGCCCGCAGCGCCCGCTGCAGATGTGAGATCCATCTCCGTCTGCCTCGCCTCCGAGCCCGACACCATCGACCCCGCGCTGAACTCCGCCGTTGACGGCGCAACGATGCTCGCGCACTTGTTCTCCGGCCTTGCCAAGTGGGCGCAGGATGACAGCGGCAAGCTCGTCATCGTGCCCGACGCCGCGCAGGAGCTCGTGGAAGGCGTTGCCAACGAAGACGGCACCGTGACCTACACCTACACCCTGCGCGACGGCCTGAAATGGTCCGACGGCAAGGACGTCACCGCCGGTGACTTCGCCTTTGCCTGGCAGCGCGCCGCTTCCACCGCCCTGGCCGCCGACTACGGCTACATGTTTGAGGTCGTTGACGGCTATGACAAGATCTGGGAAACCGACGATCAGGAAAACTACGTCAATCCCGACGCGCAGCTGAACGTCAAGGCGCTGGATGACAAGACCCTCGAAGTCACCCTTGAGAACGCCGTTCCTTACTGGAACGAGCTGCTTGCGTTCCCGACCTATTTCCCCGTGCGTGAGGACGTCGTCGCCAACGAATCCTGGGCGACCGATCCCGCGACCTACGTGTGCAACGGCCTTTACAAGATGAAGAGCTGGGATCACAATTCTCTGATCACGATCGAGAAGAACACGGAGCATCCCGATGCCAACGAGGTGACGATGGATACCATCAATTTCTATCTCTCCGATGATGCGAACAACCAGCTCTCCAACTTCAAGAACGGCGACTGGGTCCTGATCGACGACGTGCCGACCAACGAGATCGCCAACCTGAAGAAGGAGTATCCCGATGAGTTCTTCAACGTCGGCCAGATCGGCACCTACTACGTCTGCTGGAACGTCAACGAGAACCTTCTGCCCGCCGACAGCACGCTGACCGGCGTTGAGGCAGAGGCCGCGAAGGCGGAGATCCGCAAGGCGATCTCTCTGCTGCTTGACCGCAACTACATCATTGATTCCATCGCGCAGGGCGGCCAGATCCCGGCGTCTTCCTTCGTGGCGATGGGCATGACGGATGCCGACGGCTCCGAGTTCTATAAGAACACCGGCTTCAGCGCCGATTTCGACGGCTACTTCAACACCGCTGCCGACGCGCTCGAGGCGAATTACGCTTCCGCCGTGGAGACGCTGAAGAAGTACTATGCGTTCGACGAAGCGAGCGGCAAGTTCACAAACTTCCCCTCCCTGACCTATCTCTACAACACCAATGAAGGCCACAAGGCGATCGGCGAATACATCCAGTCCGCGCTGGCGAACGTCGGCATCCCGATGACGATGGAGAACCAGGAATGGGCGACCTTCCTGAACACGCGTAAGGCCGGCGATTACTCCGTTGCCCGCAACGGCTGGGTCGCGGACTACAACGATCCCATCTGCTTCCTGGATATGTGGACCACCGCTTCCGGCAACAACGACATTCAGTTCGGCAAGGGCGACCATGCCGCGCTGAAGGCCTACAGCCTGGATCTGACGCCCTTCGGCCTTGAGACCAAGGTCGAGAACGGCACCTGGTCCGAGACCTATGACGTGCTGATCTCCGCGATCAAGAGCTGCACCGACAACACTGTGCGCTATAAGCTCATGCACCTTGCCGAGGATATGCTGATGGATACCGGCTGCATCACCCCGATCTATTACTACACCGATCAGTATATGCTCAGCTCCGACGTTCAGGGCTTCTTCTCCAACCCGCTCGGCTACAAGTACTTCATGTACTGCACCTACAAGGCCGGCTGAGAAACAGCGAGTCCCTGACCAAAACCCAATGACAAAAGAGGCCTGCGCCGTTCAGCGCGGGCCTCAATTTCTACGCAGGCAGCCGTTTTTCGCAAAACGATTGCAATTTGCGCCGGAAGGTGTATAATGAGTTCACAGACAAGGAAAAGGGGTGAGCGGAATGCAGGAGGTTCTGATCACGGTTCTCACGGAGAAGCGCGGCGCGTCGATGTTTCAGACCGTGTCGTTTGATTTTGACCGGGCGTGCGCGGTGATGCTCGATGATTACCGTCATCTTTCCGTGCAGGAACGCGCGGAAATCACGGAAATGACAGCCGAAGAATACCGGCTGGAGCTGCCGGAGGACTATAAGGACGACCGGGCGGCAATGCTGGAGCGGGACCTGCATAGCGGCGTCGTGCGCGCGAAAGGCTTTCGGGATCGCGTGGATTTTCTGGAGGAGGCCTGTGTGCGCAGGCGGGACCTGCTGGCGGAACAATAAAAAAAGAAGCGCGTGATGCGAAACGGCGACGGCAGAATGCCTGCGTTTGCATTACGCACTTTTTTATTCTGTAAACGGCCGAAAGGCCGAGGGCAGGGCGTAAACGTGCTCCAGCTCCGCCGCTGTTGCCGCCGTGCAGTCTGCGGGCAAAGCGCCGCAGTCGAAGCGGAAGGCGGTCATGTGCCATTCAACGTGCGTGAAGATGTGGGTATAGTGCTGTTCGTCCAGCAGGGCGACCGCCGCGCCGCAGAGTCCTTCCGCCGCGCGCTGCGCCGCTTCAGGCGTTTCCGCGGCAGGCACGTCGTAATTCGGGAATTCCCAAAGGTTTGCCAGCAGGCCGGTGCTCTTGCGTTTGCGAATCGCGACGCGGTCCCCGCATTGCAGGATCAGCACGGTTTTTTCGATCTGCCGGCGGGCTTTTTTTGCGTCCCGCACGGGCAGCCGCATCCAGCCGCCGTCCGCGGAGCGGCAGGCGCCGGCCAGCGGGCAGCGGTCGCAGTGCGGCGCGCCGTTCGGCACACAGACGCAGGCGCCGAGCTCCATCAGACTCTGTGTCATCACGCCGCACAGGCCGGGCTGATACAGCGGCGCCAGTCGGGCGGCAATCTCCTTTTTGGTGCGCTCGCGGTCGATGTTGCTTTCATCCGCCTCGAACCGCGTAACGACGCGCAGGACGTTGCCGTCCACTGCCGGGGTCGGCAGATCGAAGCAGATCGAGTCGATCGCGCCGGC
>JAFWCS010000025.1 GCA_017534365.1 Clostridia bacterium
CCTGCCGCGGGAAAAGGCATTGAAAGTTTGACTGATCATAAGTTCATCGGCGAAAAAGGATCGAGACCTAAAGGTTTGCGGTAGAAGCCGCGGATCCTGGCAAACAGATCGCGGAACCAGTTGATGATGCGGGCAAAGAACCAGACAAGCAGAGAAAACGCGAGAAACGCATGAAAAAAGTAGCCCCGTTTATCTTTTTGTTTATCTTTTTTCAAAGCTGCGTCAAGAAAACGATTTTGAGAACAAAAGAAAAAAGCCCTGAAACGCAAGCGTATCAAGGCTTTTCACTTGGAGCTGCTAGGCAGACTCGAACTGCCGACCTCATCCTTACCAAGGATGCGCTCTACCACCTGAGCCATAGCAGCATAACCGGCGTTCACACGGAACGACAGTTATATTACCATATTGTTTCAGAATTTGCAAGTACTTTTTTGAAATTTCCCAAACTTTTTTAAAGAATTGCTTTTTTTACGGCCGATTCCACCAGTTCGCTGAACAGCGCGCAGGACCAGCTGAACCAGCTGCGCGTGAAGCAATCCGGATCATTCGCGTCAAAGCCCTCGTGCATGAAGCCCGTGCCGCCGTCCGTCGTTTCCAGCATGTGCAGGATCGCGCGGATCTCCTCGGGATCCTGCGCGGTCAGACCCTGCATGGAAAGCGCAATGTGTCAGATATAGCCCGCCGGCGTGTGCGGACTGCCGACGCCCCTGGCAAACGCGCCCTCATAATAATAAGGATTTGCTTTGCTGAGGATGAAGCGGCGGGTATTCTGATAGATGGGATCGTCTGCGCTGCAGAAGCCGAGATAAGGCGCGGAGAGCAGGCTCGGCACGTTCGCGTCGTCAAAGAGGAAATACCGCCCCATGCCGTCGACCTCGCAGGCATAGACCTTGCCGAAGTCCGGTGTATCCACAACGGCATACCGCGCGATGCCAGCCAGGATCTCATCCCGCAGTTTTTTCACGCGCGCGGATAGCGCCGTTTCCGCGGGGAACGTGGCGGCAAGCAGCGCCTGCGCGTAGCCCAGCACGACGGCGGCAAACATGTTGGACGCCACGAGGTAGCCGTAGCGGCAGCTGTCGTCGCTCGGCCGGAAGCCCGACCAGGTCATGCCGGTGTAGGCGACGGGATTGCCGATCCCGCCGTTGGGCAGCGTATCCTTCGCTTTGGTGTGCGCGCGGCTGAAGCGGTAGGGCGAGCGTTCGGCGTGATGCTGCTCCGTCTCCCAGACGCCGACCGTGGTGCGCAGCGACTGCAGGAAGCTTGCGTCGAGCACGCTTGCGTCGCCGGTCGCTTTCCAATAAAGATAGGTCAGGCGCAGGGGATAGCAGAGCGAATCGATCTCATATTTGCGCTCCCAGACGATCTTCTGTGTACGCGGATAGTCGTCAAAGGGATGATAGTCGTCCGGCGTTTTCTTGAACGCGTTGGTGTAGGGATCCGCCTCGATGTATTGCCGCTGACGGCGGATGACGCCGCGCAGGATCGCGCGCAGCTCCTCGCTTTCGGCGGCGAGCGGGCAGTAGTGCGACACCTCGGCCGTGGAATCCCGCAGCCACATGGCGGGAATGTCGCCGGTGAGGACAAAGACCGTGCCGTCCTCGTCGAATTCGGCGGCCGTTTCAAGGGTGTTCGGATAGCAGTTGCGATAGAGCTGCGCGAGCTTCGGGCTGGTTTTTTCCACGCGCGCGCAGATTTCGTCCATGTGTTTTATGATACAATCGGGCAGTTTCATGATTTTCACCTCGCCTTTATCATAAAGATGAAACCCGGATCTGTCAAGAACGGACTTGCAAAACGGCGCGAATTGGTTTAAAATGAATGGAAACAGCGGAAAGGATGCGTTCTATCATGGCGATTTCCAAACTCCTGGCGTTCAATCTACCCGAAGCGGATCACGCGGCGGTCGTGCGCGCGGCGATCCTGGCCAAAACGAAGGCGGCGTTTGTGACGGCGGCCGATTACGATCAGACGCTGGCCGCTCTGCTGCAGGCGAAAACGCTGCCGATCGGCACCTATGAAGGCGAGATTCCGGCGGAGAGCCTGCTGGTCATGTGCAACCTGAGCGGCGCGCAGATGACAAACGTCCTGATGTCTCTGCGCAAAAGCGGCACGCGCGTCACTTATAAAGCGATCCTCACGCCGACCAACCTCAGCTGGACGCCGCCGCAGATGCTTGAGGAAATGGCGAAGGAAAAAGCGCAGTTCGACGCGCTCGAAAAAGAAAAATCAGCGCACTCTCATGCAGAAGAATAGAAAGCAGCCGC
>JAFWCS010000263.1 GCA_017534365.1 Clostridia bacterium
CCGCCGTAGATTCTTGCTACTGCTACATTGGATGTCCTCAACCGAGCAGGTCTGCACGCCGGCCGCGATCGCGGGCAGCAGGAAGGACGCCTGATCGAACGCGTCGCCGGCCTTCGGATAAACGCGGTTCGGTCCGAGGGCGGGGTCCGGCGTCGGGTTGGAGGTGTGGATGTGGATCAGATAATCCTGATACTGCGTCAGGCTTTCCGGCGGCTCCCCTTCCGAGACCATGTGAAAAACGTCGCCGAGCAAGCGGATATAGGGCGAGCCGATCTTCGCGGCGAGAGCGGCGCCCTCCGCGACCGTGTTGATGCAGTTGGTTTCCTGCTTGCGCAGCGGCTCGATCGCAACGGGGAGACGGTATCGCTCCGCGACCGGCAGCAGCAGCTCGCGCAGGAACGATTCCACCTGCGCCAGTCCCTCCGCCGGCGACGTGCCTTCCTTATAAGAACGCGCCCAGCCGGAGCCGAACACCAGACAGCCGATGCCGACCGCTTCCGCACGGACGAACAGGCTTTCCAGATACGCTTTGATCGCCGCGTCGTCCCGCTCAGGCCCGACGACGGGCTGGCCGATAAGGCAATTCGCGGTCAGAATCGGAATGCCGACGGCGGTCATTGCGTCCAGATCAGCAAGCGACGCCTTGACAAGCTCCTGACAATGTGATTCCACAAAGTCAAAGCCGATCTCCTTCGCAATGCGCATACGCTCCGGATTCGTGCCGGTACAAACGCCGATTTTCATAACTGTTCCTTCTCCCTTTCCGCTTGCAGCAGGAGCTCTCGGGCGGAATCGATCTGCAGCTGCGTCACGCCTTCGCCGGCATGGATCCGCGCGATCTCACGCGCGCGCCCCTCTGTGTCAAGCACTGTGATATTCGTATAGGTTTCGTTCTCCGAAATCGTTTTTGTGATTTTCATATGGCGGTCCGCCTGCGCGGCGATCCGGCCGAGATGCGTCACGCAGATAATCTGCCTGCCGTTGGAGAGCTGCTCAAGCTTGCGCGCGATTTTTTCGGCGGCCGAGCCGCTCACGCCCGTGTCGATCTCGTCAAAGATCAGCGTCTGCACCGGATCGGCGTCCGCGAGCACGTTTTTGATCGCCAGCATAATGCGCGACAGTTCGCCGCCGGAGGCGATTTTCGCGATAGGCTTTGGCGGCTGCCCGGGATTGGCGCTGATCAGAAATTCGATCGCGTCGCCGCCGCGGGAGGACAGCGCCGTTTCCTTACGATCCACGACGAAGGTCACCTTCGGCATATCAAGGAACCGCAGCTCCTCCATGACGGCGGATTCAAATCGTTTCGCCGTTTGCATCCGGCTCTCGGTCAGCTTGGCGGCCAGGGCTTTCAAGCGATCGGACAGCGCATACAGCTGCTGCTCAAGCTCAGCAATGCGCGCGTCCGAAACCTCCAGCCTGCCGCGTTCGGCCACGGCGTCAGTATAGGTTTTCAGGATCGCTTCTTCATCGCCGCCGTATTTTGCGGCCAATCGAAACAGCTGATCCAGCCGCTCATTGATTTCATTCAAGCGGGCGGGATCGAAGACCACGCCGTCGGCCAGACGACGCGCGTCTGCCAGGCAATCGCCCAGTTCGATCGCAAGTCCGCGCATTTTGACCGCCGTCGGCTGCACGGCCTCATAAAACTGCGCAGCCTGCTCGATCAGCGCGGCGCAGTCCTCCGCGCCGGCGATCAGACCGCGATCGTCCTCCAGCGCGGCACAGGCCGACTGCAGGGCTTTCACGACTTTTCCGCTGTTGGAAAGCAGCGTTTTTTCGCGCGAAAGCGCGTCGCGTTCCCCCGGCTGCACGCCCGCTTTGTCGATCTCATCGATCACGTAATTCAGATAATCCAGCCGCGCGGCTTTCTCATCCCTGCTGTCATACAGGCTGTCCAATTCCTTTTTGACAGTGATCAGCGAATGGAACGCGCTTTTATATTCGTTTCGCAGCGCCTCGTTGCCAGCCAGCGCATCCAGATAGCCGCAATGCTTTTCCGGCGAAAGCAGCGCCTGTCCGTCCTGCTGCCCGTGAATATTGATCAGCCCGCCGCCGATCTCACGCAGAACGGAAGCGGTCACGGGACAGCCGTTGACACGGCAGGAAGAATGGCCGGAGGCCTGCAGCGTGCGGGTAATCAGAACGGAGCCGTCCGGCGTCTGCTCAATCTCTTGCGCATCCAGCAGGGCGAGGATCTGCGGAGATACAGACGTAAACAGCGCCGAGACCTTTGCGGAAGCGGCGCCCGTGCGAATCAACTCGCGCGAGGTGCGCTCGCCGAGCACGGCGTTGATCGCGTCGATCACGATCGATTTGCCCGCGCCGGTCTCGCCGGTCAGCACGTTCAGGCCGCGGTCAAACGCAAGCTCCGCGCGCTCAATCACGGCAATGTTTTGAATTGTCAGTTCTGCCAGCATGTGTTCCTTAACCATTGACGATCTGATTGATCGTCTGCATCATATTTTCGGCCTTCTCCGGATCTCTGCAAAGCGCAAAGATCGTGTCGTCGCCGGCGAGCGTGCCGACCAGGCCC
>JAFWCS010000264.1 GCA_017534365.1 Clostridia bacterium
AGGCGTCGGCCCGCCACGCATCGGCAGCCAGATGAAAAAAGTCCGACGAAAAGCAGGTGTAGATCAGCGACCCGGACGGGATCTTGTATGCGCCCGCATGCGGCCCCGACCGCAGCACGCGCACCGGCAGAGTAAACGCCTGCGTTTTCCGCACGACGGTCGGATCGTTCCCGACCGCTTCATCCCGGCGGTACATATAGCAATGCCTGCAGCCTTCGGACACCTTCGTGCACCCGTGCCACAGATTCCACATCACCGTCTCCGGCGGGCGCGGATCGCTATTCTGTTGTTGAAACAGACTGAGTTGATCCATCAGAGATAGTATTTTCCTTCACCGGCCTGCTTGATCACGCCGGTTTTCACCAGTCTTTCCGTAATGCGCCGGAAGCCGTTGGGATTGGTCACGCCGGCTTCGGCGAGCGACTTCGCCGTTTCGGGCGAGACGGCGCCGCAAGCCTGCAGCTTCCGAACAATCAGATTCCTGCGGATCAGCGGGATCGGCGGGAAAAATGCCATGAGAATTCACTCCCTCGTTTTATCGTTGAAACAGGCCAGCAGCCCCTGACAGCCGGCAGAAATATCCCGGTAAGCCGTTTCGAAATCGCCGGTATACCACGGATCAGAGACGTCGCCGGGTCGTTTCGTATAATCCATCAGCAGGCGAAGCTTTCCCTCCGGGTCGCCGCCGAGGATGCGTTTCGCGTTGCGCACGTTGGAAGCATCCATGCAGATGAACATAATCCGCAGCAGCGGACGCGCGTGCCGGCGTCTTGCAGCTTCCATGCGCTCGATCAGCTCCACCGCTCCGGGAGGTGTGCGAAAAGGTAAATCAATCTGTGAATCAGACCGACGAACCTGTCGACGGCGTTTTCTTTGTGCATCCTTCCGCACTGCGGACAGCGGACGTGTTCCACGTCACTGTTTGCGAAAATGTCGACATCGGCGATCCGCGCCACGCCGTCGCCGCCGGGAGAGGTGACCGTGATCCTGACGAACGCGCCCCGGACCGGCGGGAAGGATACGACGCTGCGGTCGTCTTTATTGCCCGTCACTTCGGCGGCCGTCGTCCAGGTTTCTCCGTCGCGGCTGATTTCCACCCGGAAATCAGCGGTGTTCAGCGCCGTGTCAAGCCCGGCCGCGCCTGCGTGGTAAACCGTCACCTTGCCGATCTCACAGTCGGCTCCGAGAGAATACGTCACGCGCTGCATACCCGGCTGTTCCGCTTCCCACAGGCTGTCTGCGCGGCAGGCGCCGTCCGTCGTCAACAAGGCGTCGCCGCCGTTGTCGGTTGCCGCTGCAGTCAACTCCGGTTTCAGCGTGATATCCTGCGGCAGGCCATGGGCTTCGTAATAGAGATTATAGAAGTGGTCTGCACGCACGAACTCCACCACGTCCCTGCTGTATACATCCGCGAAACGGTCTGAGAGATCCTGCTCCAGCGCAGCGACCTCGGCGATATCGTGGAAGGCCCATGTGCTGACCTGCGCGGCCACGAAAACCGGCGCTTTGCCGTCGAATTTCAGATCCTCCACTGCGGCGCAGATGTCGTTCTCTATCTGCGTCAGGGGCGTGGTGCCCTCGGCGTTTTTTGCAAAATAGGCGGGCGTCATTTGAATGAACAGCATGTCGTTTGCCACACCCGTGTACCGCAGCCGCAGGGAACTGTCGGTGAAGTGCTGCACTGTCAGCCCGTAAAGGTAATCGCTCTCATTTGCATAGATCCTTCTTTGGGCGGCGGACAGGTTGTCCCATACGGTGACCGTCCGCAGGCCCGTGCGCTGCAAATACCGGTCTGTCATCCGCACATAGGCGGCAAACTTTTCGTTGGAGCGGAACTGATTCCCACGGTATTGACCGAAGGTGTTGACCGGCACCGTATAGCCCAGACCGGAGGGCCCGCAGACGAAGCACTCGGTCTCCGTCGCGTCCCCGTAATAATAATTCAGGATACCCGGCGCAAGATCCGCAAGGGCGGGGCTGACGGTCCAGTTGACGGCAACCTTGCCCCTGTTTCCCCGGTTGGCGTTCCAGTAGCCCCGCATGGCGTGCATATCATACTGGACGTTGTCGCCGTCGCTGAGGAAATAGGCGATATAGATTTTGTTCTCCAGCTCCGGCATTTTCGGTACGGAGGGCATCTTGATCGCCGCCTTCTGTGCGAACACGGTGGAATTGCAGAAAAAGTCGGAGGGCACGCAGGAAAGCCCGCACTGCGCCGCCACGGACATCAGCTCTTTTTCCTGTCCCGCATACCAGCCGGTGAGGATGGAGTAGCCGGGCGTCATGGTGTTCAGGTACTGCCTGAACAGCTTCGTTTCCTCGCCGCCCGCGCAGGAGAGATAGATCACCGCTCCGCCGATCGCGGAGGCGAGGTCCCGCATATGCCAGAGCAGATCCGGCCGCTGCACCACCAGCACCCGGTGGGTGCATCTGCTCCAGTAGTTGTCAAAGAAATAGCGGTAGATCTCCGCTGTTTCAGTATAGGCAAGCTCCGTCAGGTCCGCCGCCACCGGCAGTTCGATCCCCTCTGATTTCCATTTTTCGTATAACGCTCTCGTCAGCGGGACGGCGTTCATGGTGTTGCCCACGGAGCTTGCAAGATTCAGATACTGTTCGCTTTTTTCCGCGGAATACAGCACCGCGCCGGAGACGGACTCCGCCGCCAGCGCCCGGATGTATTCATAGGCGTTCTCCCGGTCGGCGACGGTATATGCAAAGCCATACTCGTCCAGCCATTCCGCCACGTCACCGTCCAGAATGACGGCCTGCGGCCTGATTGCGTTGGCAAAACCTTGCAGGCAGGCCAGCGCGGTCATCTCCGGACCGGAGAACAGGTCGCCGGGGAAGGCGACAAGCTGACCGTCCGGCGCGGAAAACGCGGGGAATACCCGGTCCTCCGGCCAGTACAGATGCTTTTCCGCCGTCGGCAGCGGTTCATTTGCCCTGCCCGCGGCAAGCCCGACGGGGAACACCGCGCCGAACGCCGACAGCAGCATGGTCATGATGATTGCCAGGAAACGGTTTGTCTGTTTCATATCGGTATCCTCCGACCTCTTTGCCGATCTTGCGATATCAGATTTTTATATTCTGATAGATATTTTGCGTTGTGATTATGACGAATGATTGCAATATAGGCAAACGGTCCAATTGCCATTTTGTCCGGGATTCAAGGGGCTGTCGCCGTAGTTTATTCCTGCTCGCGACAGCCCCCTGCTTTTATTCTGCTTGCTTTCTGTTTCTGTTTTCACGCTCGCCGCGCGGCATAGCGCGGACTCAATACCATCCGGTCACGAGATAATGGCCCTGATCATTCTGATTGCCGTCCATCCAGTAGCCGGTATAGCTGAAATCGGTGATGTTCTCGGTCCGTGTGCCGTTGCCGTTGCTGACAAAGCAGCCGACGGCGTCCGCCGGCAGCCGGATGACGAACTGCGTTTCTCCGTATTCGTTCACCGTCGTTTCGGCTTGCTGCCCCGGATATTCGCCGAACACCGCGTTGCCGTCCGCATCCCAGGCGTAAACGTAAGCCTGCCCCCAGCCGAAGTTATCCGTCAGACGAAACGAGATCTCGGGCGCGGAGAAAAACACGTCGGCAGCCTGATAATAAAGCATCAGGGCTTTGGAGACGTTGATCAGCTCTGTGCTGACAGCGGGATCGTTTGCTTCCGACTTGGTCA
>JAFWCS010000265.1 GCA_017534365.1 Clostridia bacterium
ACCGCATCCGCGTCATCCATATCAAGTATGATTTCGTCGGCTTCATTCCGATCAAAAGCCTGTTGCAGTATGCAGAAGAAGCAGAAAAACCAGAAACGCAGGAAATCCCGGCTTAAAACACTCTTGTCAGCGAAAGCTCAATCAGTTTTCATTCACGCAAATAGTCCGGCGTGACCGAAGCCACACCGGATCCCTTGATCCTATTGAATTCGTTCAGTATGATCAAAATACTGGGTTATCAGCCCCCTGCCGCGCGCGGGCAGGCTTATTTCTTTGCCGAAGTGCTTGTCTGTCTGTGTGAAATATGATATAATAAACTGATATACAAACGAAAGGAGATCGTCTGATGGCAAACATTCTCGTTGCCGGCTGCGGGCACGGCGGTGTTGTCGCCGCGTGGAAGCTCGCGGCTGCCGGGCACGCGGTGACGGTCTATGAAAAAGCGTTGCGCGGCGCGCTCGGCCATGAAGCGCAGGATGCCTTTGACGCTGCGTCGATGCAATATGCGGGCATTGAGATTCCCGCGCATTATTGGGCGGAAAATAACCGCCTGACCTTCATTCCGCTCGACGCCGACGCTCCGGCGCTGACGATGCCGAAGGTCGAGCCGTCCAAAACGCTGAAGGCCGACCGCCGGGAGCTGATCGCTTATTTGATTTCGCTGGCCGAGGCGGCCGGCGCGCGCTTCGAATTCGGCTGTGAGATCACGGCGCCGATCGTGCTGGGCAACCGGATTGCCGGGTTCGTGACCGCGGACGGCAGACAGGTCGTCGGCGATCTGGTGATCGATGCGTGCGGCGTGCATTCTCCGCTGCGCGCGCAGCTGCCCGGTTTTACGATGATCGAGCGGGAGCCCGGCCCCTATGCGGTGCTCCACGCCTACCGCGCCTACTTCAGACGCGATACGCAGACCCGCCAGCCTGCGACGCCTTATAACGTCTATCTGACCGACGACGGCACGGTCGGCCTCTCCTGGGTCGTGACGGGCGAAACGGACGTCGATATCCTCGTCGCCCGCTTCGGCGCGGTGGAGGCGGCCGATCTGCTGCACGTGATGCGGGAATTCCATGCGCGCAATCCGCATCTGACGATGCAGCAGATCCGGGGCGGACGCACGGCGGATATCCCCGTGCGGCAGCCCCTTGCTATGCTCGTGGCCGACGGCTATGCCGCCGTGGGCGACGCGGCCTTCATGACTCACGCCCTCAAGGGATCGGGCATCGCCTATTCCCTGATGGCCGGCACGATCCTCGCGGAATCCGTGCTGGCGGATACGAGCGGGTTCTATACGACGGAAACGCTCTGGGAGTATGAGCGCCGCTTCTTTCGCGAGATCGGCTTCGACGCCTGCCGCATTGCGATCATGAAGAACCTGCTGCCCTATATCAAAGCGCAGGAGGTCAGCGATCTGTTTCGGCGCGGCCTGCTGAATTCGGAGGAAGTTGCCGCGTTTTCCGGCATCAAGATCACAAAACTGATCGCGCTTGCCAATGATAAGCTGCGCATGCTCGGCGAATTCCCCGCGTTCCGCACGAAGCTGCGCAATCTGATCGTCTGGCTCGGCCGCTTTGCCGTGCTCGAGCCGTCTTTCCCGAATAAATACACGCCGGAGGACGCGGCCAAATGGACGGAGCGCTACAACGAGTTTTTCGACTCCATCCGCTATCGCCCGCAGGAGGACGCGCCGCCCGCGGCGCAGGAGCAGTAAGATGACGGATCGACGCACGGTGATCGGCATCCTCGCGCACGTGGATGCCGGCAAAACTACGCTGGCCGAGGCGATGCTCTATCGCTCCGGCGCGCGCCGCGCCCTCGGCCGGGTCGATCACGGCGACACCGCGCTGGATACCCATGCGCTCGAACGCGCGCGGGGCATCACGATCTTCACGGGCGAAGCGGCGTTCACGACCGGCGAGCTGCAGGTTTCTCTGCTGGATACGCCCGGCCACGTCGATTTTTCGGCCGAGACCGAACGCACGCTGCAGGTGCTGGACTATGCGATCATGGTCATCAGCGGCATCGACGGCGTGCAGGCGCATACGCGCACGCTCTGGCGGCTGCTGGCGCTCTATCAGATCCCGACGCTGGTGTTTGTGACAAAAATGGATTATGCCCGGCGGCCGCAGGCGGAGATCCTGGCGGACCTGTGCGCGGAGCTGTCGCCGGATTGCGTGGATTTCAGCGCGGAACCTGCCACGCGCGACGAGGCGCTGGCCACCTGCTCGGAGACGGCGCTGGAGGCATTCCTCGAAACCGGCGCGGTCGGCGACAACGAGATCCGGCGGCTGCTTCGCATGCGGCGGATGTTCCCGGTGTTTTTCGGCTCCGGGCTGCGGCTCGACGGTGTGGACGCCTTCCTGCAGGCGCTCGACCGCTATCTTGAAGGCAAGCGCTATCCCGACGTTTTCGGCGCGAAGGTGTTTAAAATCAGCCATGAGAAAGCCGACCGCCTGACGCATATGAAGATTACCGGCGGCGCGCTGCGCGTGCGCGACACCGTGACCGTCGGCGAGCGGCAGGAGAAGGTCAGCAGGATCTATCTCTGTCGCGGCGCGAAATATGAAACGGCGGAATCCGCGCCTGCCGGCACGGTCTGTGCCGTCTCCGGGCTGACCGCGACCGAGAACGGCACAGGGCTCGGCTATGAACGCTCGGAATTCACGCCCGTGCTCACGCCCGTGATGACCTACCGCGTGGTCCCGCCGCCCGGCTGCGACGAAAAAACGCTGCTGCCGAAGCTGCGCAGCCTTGAGGAAGAGGATCCGCAGCTGCGCGTGACCTGGAACGCCTTTCTGCAGGAGATCCACGTGGAGCTCATGGGCGAGGTGCAGACGGAGATCCTCAGGAGCCTGCTCCGGGAGCGCTTTGACCTGGACGTGACGATCGATCACGGCCGCGTGCTTTATAAAGAAACCATTGAAGACCGCGTGGAGGGCGTCGGCCATTACGAGCCGCTGCGCCACTATGCCGAGGTGCATCTGCTGCTCGAGCCGCTCCCGCGCGGCAGCGGGCTGGTGTTCGCCGCGCGCTGCCGGGAGGATGATCTGGACCGCAACTGGCAGCGGCGGATCCTGCAGAATCTGCAGGAGAAGGAGCATCTCGGCGTGCTGACCGGCGCGCCGATCACCGATATGAAGATTACGCTCGTCGCCGGGCGCGCGCACCTGAAGCACACGGAGGGCGGCGATTTCCGGCAGGCGACCTACCGCGCCGTGCGGCAGGGCTTGATGCAGGCGAAGTCCGTCCTGCTCGAGCCGTATTACGCATTCCGTCTGGAGGTGCCGTATGAGCAGCTGGGCCGCGCGATCAGCGATCTGCGCCTGCGCGGGGGTGAGGTTTCCGCGCCGCAGGAGCAGGGGAGCTTTGCCCTGCTGACCGGCCGCGCGCCGGTGACGTCGCTCAACGGCTACGCCGCAGAGGTGGCTGCTTATACCGGCGGGCGCGGGCGGCTGAGCTGCACCGTGGCGGGCTACGACGTTTGCCGCAATGCGGACGAGGTGATCCGCGAAACCGCCTATCAGCCCGAGAGCGATCTTGAGAATTCGCCGGATTCCGTGTTTTGCGCCCACGGCGCCGGGTTCCTGGTCAAATGGAACGAGGTGCCGCAGTATATGCATCTCGAGAGCTGCCTTGAGAAGGAGATCCCTTATACTCCGCAGGTCAACCGCCGTAATTTCCATATTGACGACAAGGAGCTCGAGGCGATCATGGCGCGGGAGTTCGGCCCGGTCAAATATGAGCTGTATCGCCCGTCCGCGCCGAAACGCCCGGTCGACGCGCCGGACGCCGCGTCCGAGGCGGAGCGCAGGCAGTGGGTGCTTGTTGACGGCTACAACGTGATCTTCGCCTGGGAGGATCTCAAGGAGATCGCCGCGTCGAATCTGGCGGCCGCGCGCGAGCGCCTGATGGAGATCCTCTGCAACTACGCCGCTTTCACCAAGGCGGAGGTCGTGCTGGTGTTTGACGCCTACCGCGTGCCGGGCAACCGCGGCGAACGCTTTGATTTCCATAACATCCACGTCGTCTACACGAAGGAACGCGAGCTGGGCGACGTGTATATTGAAAAGCTGGTCTCCGAGATCGGCAAAAATGAACGCGTGCGCGTCGTTTCCTCCGACGGGCTGATCCAGCTCTCCGCCGTGCGCTTCGGTGTGCTGCGCTGCCCGGTGAAGGAATTCGAGCAGGAGGTGGACGCCGTGCACGCGCGCATCGGCGATTTTCTGGCCGAGCTGCGCGCGAAGACCCGCACCCAGACCGTCGGCGACGCGCTGCCAAAGGAAAAGGACTGTCGCATTTAGCGAAAAACGTCAAGGCAAATAATAAAAAGGTGCTTGCATTCCATATGATCATGGGGTGCAAGCACTTCTTTTTCTGTTCGGAAACGAAAACATAAGGTCTTTCTGCTTTGACTCGACGTTTTTTCTCCCTCGGCGTACTTTTGTACAGCCTTCGGTCGAAGAAAACGCCGTTTTCATCTAAATTCAACAGCCCTTTTCAGGTTTCTTCAGTGCGGATCAAAAACAGAATCGGGGATCCGGATCGGATCGGGACTGCTGGCCGCCGTGCGGATCAGGCTGCGGATGGCGTCGGGGATGCAGCCGACGACCAGATCGGCCATTTCCTCCTCCGATTCCCGGCATCCGCCGTCCAGCCAGCGCTGCAGGGTGAGCAGGAAGCCGCCCTGAAAGAAGCACAGGCCGTAGCTCACGGCGGAGTCCGGCATTTCCTCTCGCTGCATATACTGGCGCAGGAGCATCTCCATCAGCAGCTGAAATTCCTGCACGTGGATGCTCGGCACGGCCGGACGCAGGCCGCGCGTGCGCAGCGCGACGGTATAAAAGGCGCGTTCTTCCTTTGCAAAGCGGAAAAACTGCAGCAGTGACGCGCGGGAGAGCAGTCTGGTATCCTGCGGGAAGGAAGCAATG
>JAFWCS010000266.1 GCA_017534365.1 Clostridia bacterium
ACCGCATCCGCGTCATCCATATCAAGTATGATTTCGTCGGCTTCATTCCGATCAAAAGCCTGTTGCAGTATGCAGAAGAAGCAGAAAAACCAGAAACGCAGGAAATCCCGGCTTAAAACACTCTTGTCAGCGAAAGCTCAAACAGTTTTCATTCACGCAAATAATCCGGCGTGACCGAAGCCACACCGGATCCCTTGATCCTATTGAATTCGTTCAGTATGATCAAAATACTGGGTTATCAGCCCCCGGCTCAGCGCGAAGGAGGTTTTCCCGTTCCTTTTTCCGGATCAGTTTTTCTCGCCGGTGAAGGTGTAGCCCGCCGCTTCCACGGCAGCCTGCAGCGCCGGCAGATCCGCCGGGGCGGAAAGCGTCAGCGCCACGGTGTTGCTTTCGTGGTCGGCCGCAGCGGCTTCCACGCCGGGCAGCGCCTCGAGCGCGGCCTTGACCCGCGCCTCACAGTGCGGGCACATCATGCCCTCCACGCCGATGACAGTTTTATTTTCCATCGTTGATTCCCTCTTTTCTTCTTTTATTGTTTGCGCGGCGGCCTGCGCCGCCTGCTTCGGATACAGTCTGAAGACATTCAGCCGCAGCGCGTTCATCACCACGCAGAAGCTCGACAGGCTCATCGCCGCGGCGCCGAACATCGGATCGAGCGTCACGCCAAACGGGATCAGCGCCCCTGCCGCAAGCGGGATGCCGATCACGTTATAAATGAACGCCCAGAACAGGTTTTCTTTGATATTGCGCAGCGCCGCCCGACTGAGGCGAATCGCCGCCGGCACGTCGCGCAGCGTGCTTTTCATCAGCACCACGTCCGCCGCGTCCAGGGCGACGTCCGTTCCGGCTCCGATGGCGATGCCGGTATCGGCACGGGTCAGCGCCGGCGCGTCGTTGATGCCGTCGCCGACCATTGCGACCCGGCCGCCTGCCGTGAGCCGCGCGATCACGTCGGCTTTTCCGGTCGGCAGCACGCCGGCGATCACCTCGTCGACGCCCGTCTGCGCGCCGATGGCGCGGGCGGTTTTTTCGTTGTCGCCGGTCAGCATCACCACGCGCAGCCCGTCGGCCTTCAGCGCCTGCACCGCGGCGGCGCTCTCCGGCCGGACGACGTCCGCCACGGCGATCACGCCGAGGAACCGGTCGTTTTCGCAGAAGAACAGCGGCGTTTCCCCCGCCTGCGCCCGTGTTTCCGCCCACTGCATCGCGGCAGTGGGGATCTCCGCCTGCGCCGCGATATAGGCCGCATTGCCGCCGAACAGGCCGTCGCCGCGCAGACCGCGCCCGGCTTCGATCTCAAAGCCTGTCACCGGCGCAACAGACAGGCCGTCCGCCGCGGCGCGCGCCAGGATCGCGCGGGAGAACGGATGCTCGCTTTTCATCTCGAGCGACGCCGCTTTGCGCAGCAGCCCCGCTTCGTCGACGCCGTCCGCCGGCCGCAGCGCCGTGACCTGCGGCGCGCCTTCGGTCACCGTGCCGGTCTTATCCAGCACGACTGTCTGCGTCCGGCCGGCAAGCTCCAGCGCTTCCGAGGTCTTGAACAGAATGCCGTTGCGCGCGCCGACGCCGCTGCCGACCATGATCGCCACGGGCGTGGCAAGCCCCAGCGCGCAGGGGCAGCTGATGACCAGCACCGACACGCCGCGCGCGAGCGCGAAGCCGACTTCCCTGCCCAGCAGCAGCCAGATGACGGTCGTCACCAGCGCGATCGTCATGACGGCCGGCACGAACACGCCGGCCACACGGTCCGCCGTTTTGGCAATCGGCGCTTTCGTTGCCGCTGCGTCACTGACGGTCTGAATGATTTGCGCGAGCGTTGTATCCGCGCCGACACGCGTCGCCCGGCAGCGCAGGAAGCCGGATTGATTGACCGTGCCGGCAGAAACGGGATCGCCTGCCGCCTTGTCCACGGGCAGGCTTTCGCCGGTCAGCGTCGATTCATCGACTGCGCCGCCGCCCTCCAGCACGGTGCCGTCCACGGGGATCCGCTCCCCGGGACGCACGAGGAAGACGTCGTCGACGCGCACCTGCGCGAGCGGGATCTGCTGTGTCTGCCCGCCGCGCTCCACCGTCGCCGTCGGCGGCGCGAGGCGCATCAGGCTCCTGAGCGCATCCGTCGTTTTTCCCTTTGCCCTGGCCTCAAGCGTTTTGCCGACCGTGATGAGCGTGAGAATCATTGCGGCGGATTCAAAATAGAGCGTCTCCGGCTTGCCGGTCTTCGTCATGGAAAACAACACGACGATGCTGTAAAGGAAGGACACCCCGGCGCCGAGCGCCACGAGCGTATCCATATTCGGTGCGCGGTGCAGCAGGCCGCGCACGCCGCTGAGAAAGAATTGCTGATTGATGACCGTCACCGCAGCGCAAAGCAGCAGCTGCAGCAGCCCGATCGCGACCGGGTTGCCGTCAAAAAAGGACGGCAGCGGCAGGCCGAGCATGGAATGACCCATCGAAACGTACATCAGCGCGAGCAGAAACACGAGCGAGACCAGCAGCCGGCGCAGGAGCTTCGGCGTTTCCCGGTCCGCAAGCGCATCGTCCGCGCCGGCGGCCTGCGGCCGTTCGCCCTTGACAGCCGCGCCATAGCCGGCCGCTTCTACGGCGGCAATGACCGCAGTGGCGTCCGCGCTGCCCTCGACGCCCATGGAATTTGTCAGCAGATTGACTGCGCAGCGTTCCACGCCCGGCACGGCGCTGACCGCCTTCTCCACCCGGGCGCTGCAGGCCGCGCAGTGCATGCCCGTAACGTCATATTGTTTCACTGCGCATCCCTCATTTCATCAGCTTGCGGACCGTCGCGGTCAGCTCGTCGATCACGGCGTCGTCCCCTGCGCGGAGATCCCGCGCAACGCAGGTGCGGATATGCCGCGCGAGCAGATCCTGATTGAAGCCGTCCAGCGCCGCCCGGGCGGCGGCGGACTGCACGAGGATGTCGTTGCAGTAGGCGTCCGCCTCGATCATGCGGCGCAGGCCGCGGATCTGCCCCTCGATGCGGTTCAGGCGGTG
>JAFWCS010000267.1 GCA_017534365.1 Clostridia bacterium
GCGGAGGCGGGCTTCGGCGGCTCGATGTGCACGTGCGCCTGCTGCATCTTCAGATATTCCGGCGAATCGATCACCGGCGTCTGCGCGCCGTCGGGCACGCGGATCTCCACCTGCAGCGTGCGGCCGAAGTGGGCGGCAATGTAGTTTTTCAGAAACAGATCCGCCTGCGCCTCGCGCAGGATCTGCGCGCCGTCGGGCGCATCGATCTCCAGCCGGTCGGGCGTGAAGGTGAACGCCGCCTGCTCCAGAAAGCCGTTCGCAGCGGCGACCTCCGACTTCACGACGCGGCGCAGCAGCGGCACGCAGGCTTCGCCCAGCGCTTCAGGGGGGAAGATCCCCTCGATCTCCACGCGACGCAGCGCCACAGCCGCTTTGACGCTGTTCTGCACCTCCTGCAAAACAGCGTCGTCAACGTAATGTTCAAATGCAACGGTCATATCCAAACGGCCGATCGTTTCATCCAGACAGATCCGCTGCACAACGCCGCTGCGGATCGCTTCTGCCCGGGCCGGGTCCAGATACTCCCCGATAAATTCCAGGATTCCGTATGTTTTCATGCTCAGGTTTGTTTCTCCATTTGTTCTATTTCGGCCATCAGGCGGTCCACCGCCTCGGCCTCCGGCACTTTATAAAGCGGCTCCCCTTTTTTGAAGAGCAGGGCGACGCCGTCGCCGCCGGCAATGCCGATATCGGCCTCGCGCGCTTCGCCCGGGCCGTTGACGATGCAGCCCATGACCGCAACCTTCAGCGGCGTCCGGACGCTCTGCAGCCGGCGTTCGACCTCGCCCGCCAGCGCGATCAGATCGATCTTCGTGCGCCCGCAGGTCGGGCAGGAAACCAGCGTCACGCCGGCCTGCCGCAAGCCGGCCGCCTTCAGGATGTCCGCGCCGGCGGCGACCTCGCGCACGGGATCATCCGTCATGGAAACACGGATCGTGTCGCCGATCCCTTCGCTCAGAAGCGTGCCGATGCCGACTGCGGATTTGATCAGCGCCATGCGGTGCGTGCCCGCCTCCGTGACGCCGAGATGCAGCGGATAATCGCATTGCGCGGCGACCAGCCGATAGGCGTCGATCATCGTCGGCACGTCGGAGGATTTGATCGAGATCACGATATCCTCAAAATCACACTGCTCCAGCAGCGCGGCGTGGCGCATCGCGCTCTCCGCGAGCGCCTGCGCGGTCGGCGCGCCGTATTTGGCCAGCAGCTCTTTTTCCAGCGAGCCGGAATTGACGCCGATGCGGATCGGGATCTGCCGTTGACGGCAAGCGTCCGCCACGGCTCTGACGCGCTCCATTGACCCGATGTTGCCGGGATTGATGCGGATCTTATCCACGCCCGCGGCCGCGCTTTCGAGCGCGAGCCGGTAGTCAAAATGGATATCCGCCACGATCGGCGCCGCGACCGCTTCCTTCAGCGCGGCGATCAGACGCACCGCTTCCATATCAGGCACGGCGGCGCGGATGATCTCGCAGCCCGCGGCTTCGAGCGCGACGGCCTGCGCCACGCTGTTTTCGATATCGCTCGCCGGCACGTTCAGCATGGACTGCACCGTGATCGGCGCATCCCCGCCGATCGCCAGATTGCCGACTTTGACCTTGCGGCTTTTTCTTCTCTCCATATCAGGTTCCCCGAATCAGTTTCAGAATATCGCTGAAGCAAATCACTGCCATCAGCGCCAGCAGCAGCACCATGCCGATCGCATGGACCCAGCCCTCGTATTTTTTCGGCACGGGCTTGCGCGCGATCATTTCGATCAGAATAAAGAACAGGCGTCCGCCGTCGAGCGCGGGCAGCGGCAGCAGATTGAAGATGCCGACGTTGATGGTGATCAGCGCCATGAGGGTGAGCAGATAGGTGTAATCCGTTTCCTGCTGCGCCTCCTGCGCGGCCTCGGCAATGTAGGACACCGTGCCGATCGGGCCGGAAAGATCGCTCAGCCCGTATTGCCCGGTCACCAGATCGAACAGGCTGACCCAGACGATCCGCGCGATCGAAACAGACTCCAACGGGGCGTTTTTCAGCACGTTGCCCACCGTCGGCTCCACGCCCTGGATGATGAAATCATAAATGATCGTCAGCATCGGCTTGCCGTTGACCTCGCGGGTCTCGGTGTTGAATTTCACGCCGTCGAGCGTCACCTTTTCTCCCCCGCGTTTGACGACGAAATCGATCACGCCGTCCTTGTCGCGCGCCATCAGGAAGCTCATGTCATATTCCGAGAACACCGCGCGGTCGTTGATCTTTACGATCCGGTCGCCCGCCTGCAGGCCGTAGCCGCTGCTCACGGCGTTCTCCTCAAACGAATGGATGACCGGCAGACCGATCAGATCGGACTGCGCAAGCATGATCGCCACAACGATCAGGCCGATCAGCAGATTGACGCAGCCGCCGGCGGCCACGATGATGAACCGCTGCCACGCCTTCTTGTTGCAGAAGGCGCGCGGGTTTTCGCTCGCGTCGTCCTCGCCCTCCATCTTGACGTAGCCGCCGATGGGGAACAGGCGCAGGGAATACTGCGTTTCGCCGCGCTTATGCTTGAGCAGGGTCGGTCCCATGCCCATGGAGAATTCGTCCACCTGCACGCCGAAGAGCTTGGCAAAGGAAAAATGACCCAGTTCATGGAAAAAGATGATCAGGCCGAAAAACAGGATCGCGACCAGGATCGGCCACGCCTTGCTCCAGACGGCCGCGATCGAAATCAGCGGAAGGATCTTCATAGAAACAGCCTCTCTGTCTGCCGGCGAATCTCGGCGTCCGTTTCGAACACCTCCGCCGCCGTATAGGTTTCGCACTGCGGGGCAAGCGCGATCGCCTGCTCCACGGCGCGGGGAATATCATAAAACTTGATCCTGCCCGCGCGGAACATCGCGTTCGCCGCTTCGTTCGCCGCGTTCGCCGCCGCAGGCGTCAGCCCGCCCAGCGTGAACGCCCGCCTGCACAGGGCGAGGCAGGGAAAGGTCTCTTCGTCCGGCGCTTCAAAGGTCAGCGTGCCTGCGGAGAGCAGATCGAGCTGCGCCGCCGGGCTCCCGAAGCGGTCGGGATAAGTCAGCGCGTATTGAATCGGGATGCGCATGTCGGGCACGCCCAGCTGCGCGATCACCGAATGATCGGCATATTCCACGAGCGAATGCACGATGCTTTGCCGGTGCACGAGAACGTCGATCCGGTCGGCCGGCATGTCGAACAGCCACGCCGCCTCGATCAGCTCGAGCCCTTTATTCATCATGGTCGCGGAATCAATCGTGATCTTCGCGCCCATGCTCCAGTTCGGATGTCTGAGCGCCTGCGCGGCCGTCACGTTTTCCAGCGCCGCCCGCTTCTGCCCGAAGAACGGGCCGCCGGAGGCCGTCAGCAGCAGCCGCTTGATCTGCGCGTGATCGGCGCAGCCCTGCAGGGACTGAAAGATCGCGGAATGCTCGCTGTCCACCGGCAGGATCGCAACGCCCTTGGCGCGCGCGGCTTCGGTCACCAGCCGGCCGCCGGTCACAAGGCTCTCCTTGTTGGCCAGCGCCAGCGTGCTGCCCGCCTCGATCGCGGCCAGCGTCGGCGCAAGGCCCGCGATGCCGACGATGCTGTTGAGCACCGCATCCGCCCCGCAGGCTGCGCACGCGCAGACGCCCTCC
>JAFWCS010000026.1 GCA_017534365.1 Clostridia bacterium
CATTCGTTGCAGGGATTGCCGTTGACGGGATGCAGGCAGTTGACGGCTTTCGCCAGTATTTTGGCGCATGTTGTTTTGCCTGTACCGCGCGAACCGGTGAAAAGATATGCATGCGACAGCTTGCCCGTATCGACTTCGTGCATCAATGTCTGCGTGACGTGCGGCTGACCGGAAACGTCGGTAAACGCGGTCGGACGCCATTTGCGATACAACGCTTGATACACGGCAAACCCTCCTTTTTGTAAAGAAAGAAACAGAGCAAATCTTTTTTTCGGTCATATGGCGGTAGGCGGACTGTGGCGCACGGTGCAAACCGCTTAATGCTGCTCGGTTCCCCGCCTGACATGGTTCGCAGCGCCACGTCGCACAGGACCCACACGCCACATGACCCAAATAAAGCTTCGCTCTGCTCAGTACACTATATTATAAACGATTCTTTCCGGAAATGCAAGGTTTTTTGAAAAAAAACTGTATTCGCTTCAATTGTAAAAAAGAAGGAGGTTTTCTTCCGGTCAAGTCCGAATGAAAACTTCCTTCTTTTCATTTTTCACTCCATGCGACAGTATGCAAAATGCTGCAATATAGCTCAGGTTTCCGCGTAGTGCTGCGCCTGTGCGTTCCACAATTCCGCGTATTCGCCGTTTTTCCGAAGGAGCGACGCGTGCGTTCCCTGCTCGATCACACGACCGTCGGCAAATACGGCGATTCGGTCGCAGAAGCGGCAGGAGGACATCCGGTGTGAGATATAGACAGCCGTTCGCCCGCCGGAAATCTCATCGAACCGGGAATAGATCTCGCTTTCGCTCTTGGGGTCGAGGGCGGCTGTCGGTTCGTCAAGGATAACGAACGGCGCTTCCTTATACAGTGCGCGGGCAATCGCAAGTTTCTGTTCCTCGCCTCCGGACAGATCGACGCCGTCCTTTTCATACAGCGCCGTGACGCACTGCCGCAGGTTTTTAGGCATTGCTTCCACTCGTTCGCGTAATCCGGCAAATTCAAGACAGCGCCAAACTTTTTCTTCGTCATATTCTGCGCTGCACGCCACATTCTCCGCGACGGAAAACGCCAGAATGTCGAAGTCCTGAAACACGATCCCGTAAATCTTGCGATATTCCGCCTGGTCAAATTCGCGAATGTCGATTCCGTTGACGGTGATATATCCTTCTGTCGGATCGTACAAACGGCAAAGAAGTTTGACCATCGTTGTTTTTCCGCTGCCGTTGCGGCCGACGATGGCCAGCCGTTCACCGATGCGAATCGTGAGCGACAGATGTTCAAGCACATTCACGTCGGTTTCCGGATATCGGAACGATACGTCGTGAAATTCAAATTCAATCGAATCGAGATTCAGATCCTCGATTGTACGTGTGCCGTTTTGCAGCGTCGGTTTCAAATCATAATATTCCAGATCCTCTCGCAAATGTACACGGTTGGAACGCAATAAACCGATTTCATTTGCCAACGCGGAAAATGCAAGTATCATATTTGTCAGAACGCCGTAGTATTCTACGACTTTTCCCGCGCCAAACGCGCCGGCAAGCGCCTTCAGGCCGACAAAGAGATACACCGCGCCGCCAAGCAGCGCCGTTACAACGGTGGAAACCATCCCGAATGTACAATTGATTCGCATGACCCGATAAATGATCTGCTTTCTGATGAGAAAAACCCGTTCACGCATTTCCTCCAGAATCAGCGGTTTTTCACGATAGATGCGAATGTCCTCGCCGCTTCCGTTTTCATTGAGAATCCGATCATAATAATATTTCCATATGGCGTTGGTCTTACCCATTTTTTCACGTTCGCGAAAACGGCGTTTGACCGCAGCGTCGTTGCCGAGCAGGCTCAAAAAAACCATCACCAGCACAAAAACGGAAAACAATGCGCCGAACCATGAAGAATTCGCCAGTTTTAAGATACCGTGCAATTCTCCGTCCGCACGACCGATCACCATGCCGGATGCCATAACGAGCGCGATGCAGACGGAAAACAAATTGGTCAGAATCATACTGGCCTGTCTTCCCTGCGCTGCGACGCCCATATACAGATTAGAGTTTTCTTCAACTCTGCCCAGCAGATCCGAAAAATGGTGACTTTCCGCTGTTGCGTAATCGACGGTGAGCGCTTTTTTCGTGAGAATCGCTTCGCGCCGGTAATAGCTGCTCCAAAGTAAAATCAACCAACGGCGTGCAAATAATCTACGAACGAACCAAATCAGAAAAACGGAAAACACGGCGATCAACGCAAAACGGAAAACCTCCGCGAACGGCGCATTTTGCGTCAGCGCCGTTATGACTCTGCCCGAAAAATAGACGGAAATGTATTTTGCGATTTCCGGCAGTAAATAGGACATGGTTTCGTATAAGGTAAAATGTTTTCCTCGAAGCTGCGCGGACAGACGAAATCCGTGCAGTTGCATCCGCAGTTCTTCACGCAGTTTACGCATTTTCAGCCACCTCCTCATAATAGCGGCTTTGCAGACGGAACATTGCGGCATATTTGCCGTTCAGACGCATCAGTTCCTCATGCATTCCGATCTCCGCAGCGGCGCCGTTTTCCAGCAAAACGATGC
>JAFWCS010000268.1 GCA_017534365.1 Clostridia bacterium
GCCGGATACGCTGATGGAGCCGGAAGAGGTCGCCGCCGCGTTCGACGCGCTTGAGCAGGCGGGCAAGGTGCGCATGTTCGGCGTTTCCAATCACAATCCGATGCAGATCGAGCTGCTGAAGACCGCCGTGCGCCAGCCGCTGATCGCCGATCAGCTGCAGTTTTCCATCCCGGAATCCGGGCTGGTCACCTCCGGCCTGAACGTCAACATGAAAAATGACGAATCCGTGGTGCACGACGGGAGCGCGCTGGAATATCTCCGCGTCAAGGGGATCACGATTCAGGCCTGGTCGCCGTTCCAGCAGGGCTTTTTCAAGGGGCCGTTCATCGGCGACCGCACGCATTTCCCCGCGCTGAACGATACGCTCGACGCGCTCGCAGCGCAATACGGCGTCACGCCGACCGGGATCGCTGCCGCTTGGATCCTGCGGCATCCGGCGAAGATCCAGCTGATCTCCGGCTCTGTTTCACCCGAACGCATGCGCGAGATCGCCGCCGGCGCAGAGATCACGCTCACACGCGAGGAATGGTACGCCGTCTATCGCGCGGCCGGCTTCCGGCTGCCGTAAAAAACATAAACGATACCGAAAGGAGAGAATTCTATGTTAAGCGCAGTTGCTGCGGCCGTCCGGTTTGTGATGGTCGCCATTATGACCGTCGTGACCGTGATCGCGCCGTTTTCGCAGAAAAAAGAGGCGAAGATCACGCGGCAGGATGAGGGCTGCCGCGCGGCGTTTGCCGCGATTTCCGACACGCATCTGAAGGATAATTTCATTCGCCTGGGCATGTTCGAATTCGGTCTGCAGGATCTCGCGCAGGCGGAGGATCGTCTCGACGCCTTCGTCATCGACGGCGATATCACCGACGACGGCGAGACCGAAAGCCTGCAGGCAGTGGCGGAAACGCTGCGGAAATACGATCTGTCCGACAACGACATCATGGTGCTCGGCAACCACGATACCTGGGGCGGCGACCGCACGCCGGACGGCACCCGCGAGGCGTTCATTCAGTTCACAAAGGACGCCACCGGACGGGAGATCGAGCAGGTCTATTTCACGACCGAGATCAAGGGCTATCCCGTGATCGTGCTCGGCTCCGAGGGCGACCACACGAGCGCGACGATCTCGCAGACGCAGATCGACTGGTTCGCCGATGAGATGGAAAAAGCGGCGCAGACCGGTCTGCCGATCTTCGTCTTCTGCCACCAGCCCTTCAACGGCACCCACGGGCTGCCCTACAGCTGGGAAATGAAAGAGGAGGAGGACCCCGACGAGGGCGGCATCGGCGAAGCGTCCGACGCGCTGCTGGAGATCGTCGAGCAGTATCAGAACGTCATTTTCATCAGCGGCCACATCCATGCCGGCCTGAGCAAGGGAAGTGAAAAAACCGGCGCCGCGAGCGTGGAGCGTCACGGCAATTATACGCTGGTCAACCTGCCCTGCTACGAATACCCCGACGTGCTGCGCGGCGGGCATATCAACAACGGCACGGGCTACGTCTTCGAGATCTACGACGGGGAGGTCCTGCTGCGCGCCCGGAATTTCGCGACCGGCACCTGGCTGGAGGCCTATAACGAAACGATCCCGCTCACGCCGGCCGGCGCTGGCGACTGAAAACAACAGGGAGCTGTCAGACTGATGGCTCCCTGCTTTTTTCTCACAACCTATTGTGCTGCGACGGAAAAAATGATATAATGAAAAAACAAAAAGAAAAAGCGGAGGGATGGCTGTGAAAGAGCGTCGGCTGACTCTTGATCCGAAAAAAGAATATCAGCGCTTTGAAGGGGTCGGCGCGAGCGGCGCCTGGTGGGCGCAGCTTGTGGGCGGCTGGACGCATCCGGATCCCGCGACCGGTCTGCCGGTCTGCGAACGGATCGCGCAGCTGCTTTACAGCAGGGAGCAGGGAATCGGTCTGCGCGCCTATCGCTATAATATCGGCGCCGGTTCCGCAGACAGCGGCCGGGGCGATATTCCGATGACCCTGCGGCGCACGCGCGGGCTGGAAACGCCGGAGGGCGAAATCGACCTCGACCGCGATCGCAACGCCGTGCGCATGGCGGAGCTGGCGGTGCAATACGGCGCGCAGGAGC
>JAFWCS010000027.1 GCA_017534365.1 Clostridia bacterium
CCTTTGCAAACTCTCGCTCGCCCTGCAGCACATGCACCTCCACGGAGGGCTGGTTGTCGGCCGCGGTGGAGAAGATCTGGCTCTTCTTGACGGGGATGGTGGTGTTGCGGTCAATAATCTTGGTGTTGATGCCGCCCATGGTCTCGATGCCGAGGGACAGCGGCGTCACGTCGAGCAACAGCAGGCCCTTGACCTCGCCGCCGAGCACGCCCGCCTGCAGCGCCGCGCCGATGGCAACGCACTCGTCGGGGTTGATGCCCTTGAAGGGCTCCGCGCCCATGAACTGCTTGATCGCTTCCTGCACTGCGGGAATACGGGAGGAACCGCCGACCATGAGCACCTTGTTGATCTCAGAGGTGCGCAGACCGGAATCGCTGATCGCCTGACGCACGGGGCCCATCGTCGCCTCGACGAGGTCCGCCGTCAGCTCGTTGAACTTCGCGCGGGTCAGCGTCATTTCCAGATGCTTCGGACCAGTAGCGTCCGCCGTGATGAACGGCAGGCTGATGTTGGAGGTCGTGACGCCGGAAAGCTCGATCTTCGCCTTCTCCGCCGCTTCCTTCAGACGCTGCATCGCCATCTTGTCGCCGCGCAGGTCGATGCCCTGCTCGGCCTTGAAGCCGTTGGCCATCCAGTCGATGATGCGCTGGTCGAAATCGTCGCCGCCCAGGCGGTTGTTGCCGGCCGTGGCAAGCACTTCCTGCACGCCGTCACCCATCTCGATGATGGAGACGTCGAAGGTGCCGCCGCCAAGGTCGTAAACCATGACCTTCTGGTCGGTCTCCTTGTCGATGCCGTAAGCCAGCGCCGCAGCCGTCGGCTCGTTGATGATGCGCTTGACCTCCAGACCGGCGATCTTGCCGGCGTCCTTGGTGGCCTGACGCTGGGAATCCGTGAAATAAGCCGGCACGGTGATGACCGCTTCGGTCACCTTCTCGCCGAGATACGCCTCGGCGTCCGTCTTCAGCTTCTGCAGGATCATCGCGGAGATCTCCTGCGGGGTGAACTTCTTGCCGTCGATGGTCACTTTATAATCCGAACCCATCTGCCGCTTGATGGAAGCGACCGTGCGGTCGGGATTCGTGATGGCCTGGCGCTTTGCGACCTGGCCGACCATGCGCTCGCCTGTTTTGCCGAACGCGACGACGGACGGCGTGGTTCTTGCACCCTCCGCATTGGCGATAACAACGGGCTCGCCGCCCTCAATGACTGCCACACAGGAATTGGTGGTGCCCAGATCAATACCGATAACTTTTGACATAATAATTTCCTCCTATATCAGGTTTTATTCTTTTTCTTTATGTGTTTGCGACCTTGACAACCACCTCGCGGATGACCTTGTCGCCCAGTTTGTAGCCTTTGGAAAAGACGTCGGCGATCTCATTTTCGCCGAAGTTTTCGTCTTCTGCGGTCATGACCGCATTGTGGATCTGCGGATCGAAGGGCTCGCCCGCCGCGCCGAAGGGTTCGACGCCGATCTTTTTGAGGATCTCGCCGAGCTGCGTGTGGATCAGCTCCACGCCCTTTTTGTAATCCTCCTCGGAAGCGTCGCGGTTGCCGGCCGCGCGGTCAAAATTGTCGAGCACCGGCAGCAGCTCCTTGATCACGTCGGCGCGCGCCGCGTTGTAAAGCTCCTGCTTCTCTTTCTGCGAACGCTTGCGGAAGTTGTCGTATTCCGCGCACAGGCGCAGGAACTGATCGTTCTTTTCATCCAGCGCCTTCTGCAGCGCCGCGGCTTCCCCCGTTTCTGCGGCGGGCGCCGCTTCGCTGACCGGGGTCTGCGCCTGCGCCTCGGGCTGCACGGGTTGCTCTTTTTTCTGGCTTTTGCTCATGGTATACTGTTCCTTTCGTTATTCCTCAAGCGCCTGCGTGATCAGCCGGCCGACCAGATCGGTCAGGTAGCGCACGCTCGGGATGATCCGTTCGTAATCCATCCTGGTCGGTCCGATGACGCCGATCGTGCCGGTATCGTCGCCGCCGACGGAGTATTTTGCCACGATGACGCTGGAATTCTCCAGCTGGCGATACATGTTTTCGCGGCCGATCCGGATCTCGATCGGGCGGGCGCCGCCGCGCATGACCTCGGTGATCGGCTCGCTTTTATTCAGAAACTCCAGCAGCTCCGCCGCGCTCGCGCCGTATTCCTTGTGGCCGAGCAGATTCGAGCTGCCGCCGAGCAGGATGCGGGACTGCGCCGTGCTGCGCGCAAGCTCGCACACCGCCGCCATCAAAGGCAGCATCGCGAAGCTGTCGCCGTCCACGGACACGGCCACGGTCTGCATCGAAGCCACGTTGATCTCCGACGCGGGCTTGCCGAGGATCGCCGCCTGCACGATGTTGTAGAACTCCTCGCAGAGCTTGGAAGTCAGCGGCGCGTCCAGCCGGCAAAGGCGGCTTTTGAGGATCCCGTTGGAGGTCAGCAGCACCAGCATCGCGGTATGCACGCCGATGGGCACAAGCTCGATCTTGCGGATCAGCATCGAATCGCCGCCCGGCGCTTTGGAAATGCTGGCGCATTTGGTCAGATCGGCCAGCACCTCGCCGGCTCTGGTGATCAGCCGCTCCGGATCGCCCGCCGCGGAAGAAATGCCGGCGTCGATCAGCCGGCGGTTCAGCTCGTCGATCTCACGCGCACGCATCAGATGATCCACGTAGTAGCGATAGCCCTTCTGCGAGGGCACGCGACCCGCCGAGGTGTGCGGCTGCTCGAGATAGCCCAGCGACACCAGCTCGCTCATATCGTTGCGCACGGTCGCGGAGGAAACCTTCAGCCCCGTGCAGGCGATCAGCTCCTTGGAGCCGACCGGCTCGCCGGTTTTGATGTATTGCTCCACAACGGCGGCCAGGATCTGTTTTTTTCGTTCGTTCAGCTCCGCCATTCCGTTCACCTGCTTTCGGCATGAGCTTTTCATCGGTTTGAGTGCCAAAATTAGCACTCATAAGCATCGAGTGCTAATTTCTATGTTTACTATACCCCATTTCCCCGCGTTTGTCAATATGGCAATTGTAAATTGTTTGTTAATTAGGCCGGTTCTTGACAAAGACGGCTGCGGATGCTAGTATTAATTTATTCTCTTATCTGAAAGGAGTCTTTTCGATGGCTCGTATTTATACGGCGGCCGACCGGCTCATCG
>JAFWCS010000269.1 GCA_017534365.1 Clostridia bacterium
CAGGATTATCATACCTGTTTTCCTGCCTTGATCTTCATATACAAATACTTTTGTCGACGGATCGCATAACAGGTCATCCATCTGTCCTTTATAGTCCTTGTATGTCGGATGATACATACAGGAAGCATAGATTGAAAACGCATCCTCTGACAGCAGCCAATCTGTATCCTCACATAACACAATTTTCATAGTCGGCCTCACAAATCCCGATTTATCTATATCATTATATCAGTTTTATAATCTGTTTTCAAGACGTGGTTTTGGCGGCAGCGCGAGCGAAACCGCAGCGGAAGGCTTGACAAGCGCCGGATTGCGTGCTATACTGGACAAAATAAATCAATTGATTTGTTTATGCAAGGTATGAGAAATTCCGGATCTGTCGATTCTGCATGCGGCAGATCCGCACACGGAAACGGAGGCGACACCGGATGCACCGGCTGATCAGCTTGCTTTTGATCGCGATCACCCTGCTCGGCAGCGCTTTCAGCGCCTACCGTCCGGCGCCGCCGGCGGACTTCGCGGCGGATCCTGCCGTTGAGGAGCGAAACATGGAGTATAATCGCGGCGTCCATTCTTACGTTGCGGCGCACGGCGGGGTACCGACCCTGTTTGTCAACGGCGAACCGCTGCCGGCCGCAGCCTACATGACCTATCTGGAAGAATACAACGACTATGCCGCGTTCGCCGACGCCGGCTACAGGCTGTTTTCCGTGCCCGTGCTGTTTGCGGGACGCTGGATCAACGCGAACGAATACTGCAAGCCGTTTCACGCCGGCATCTTCGACCGGGCGGACGCGGCGGATTTTTCCGCGCTGGACGCTTCGGTCGCGCGCATCCTCGCCGCCTGCCCGGACGCTTATATCTTCCCGCGGGTCAACGTCTCCATGCCGCTGTGGTGGATCGAGGCGCATCCCGGCTGTGTGGACGGCACCGGCAAACGCGAGCTGCTGTTTGCGCCGGAATTCAGGGAGACCGCTGCAGAAATGCTCCGGGCCGTCATCGACCACGTCAACGACAGCGACTACGCGGCGCACATCGTCGGCTATCAGATCGCAGGCGGCAACACCGAGGAATGGTTTCATTTCGATCTCAACGGCGCCTGCTGCGCCAACGCCGCGCCGGCATTTCGCGCCTACCTTGAAAAATACTATCCCGGCTGCAGCGATTTCCGTCTGCCCGATCTCTCCCTGCTGCAGGGCAAAGGGCCCTATCATAAAAACGAACAGCTTGCGCGCTATCTGGAATTCGCAAACAACGCCGTCGCGGAAACGATCTGCGATCTGTGCGGCGCTGCAAAAAAAGCGACCGGCGGCAACGTCGTGGTCGGCACGTTCTATGGCTATTCGCTGGAGGTCACCTCGCCGCTTCACGGCACGCACGCGCTGAAAACGATCCTCAACTGCGGCAGCATCGACTTCATCTGCTCCCCCAATTCCTATATTGACACACGGGGGCAGAATGCGGACTGGACCGAAATGTATCCGGCGGATTCCGTGCGTCTGCACGGCAAGCTCTGCATGCAGGAATGCGATATCCGCACGCATCTGACAAAGCCGCTGTGGGAAGCGGCGCCGGACTATGACCCGGAGCGGCGTTACACGGCGCCGATCTGGCAAGGGCTGGAGAACAAGGCGCAGTCGATCAGCATGCTGCGCAAAGCCTTCGGCCGGCAGCTGGTCAAGGGCAACGGCTTCTGGTGGTTCGACATGTGGGGCGGCTGGTATCACGATCCGGATCTGCTCGCCGAGCTGCGGCAAATGCGGGAGATCTATGCGGACTCTCTGGCCGCAGACGACCGGGCGAGCAAGGCGGAGCTCGCGGTTTTCGTCGATGAGAGCGCCTATTGCCATCTGACGGACTGCGGACTGCGCGGCGCTGCCTTCGATCAGCGGCGGGCGCTCGGCGCCCTCGGCGCGCCGTATGATCTCTATGATCTCAGCGATTTCAAAACGGTGTATCAGTCTTCGCCATGTGGGTCACCACCAGATACACCTTATCGGGAAGCTCTCCCGCATAGCTGGAAAGAAAGCCTTTTGCCGTGACCGCAGGCATCTCAGC
>JAFWCS010000270.1 GCA_017534365.1 Clostridia bacterium
CCGGCCCCTGCGTTTCAGCAGTCACTGGGTCGGAACAGAAGCGCCCGCCGCAGATCAGCGTGTCAAAATGAAGGCAGTAGCAGTCAAACCCCGCCTGCGCAAACGGGCCGAGCGCGATGGTCAGCAATTCGGCGTTGCTCTCGCCGATATAGCCCTGCGCAGTGGCGGTCTCCATTGTGTAATCCGCGCCGACTGTGGCGCTGATGGTAAAAATCATACGGAATAAAACCCCTTTCCATGATAATGCGGATCATAATAATGCAGCAGATGATCCGCCGTTGCCTGCGTATCCCGACACTGCCGGTAGAGGGTACGCAGCTCGCATTCCAGCGAATAGATCATTTTCTGATCGCCGGTCACCCCGAAGGCGCGCAGCCGTTCACGCCGCTGCGCGATCTGCCGGCGCAGAAGCTCGGCGGCCGACTGATACGCTTCCCCGAGTTCATAAAGCGACGTCTCCGTCATTCTGATCCACTCCTTTTAAAAGAAAATCTGCGGGAACCTGATAGAAGGCGCTCAGACGCAGAAGCTCCGCAGCCGACAGCTGCGCCTGCCCTGCTTCAATCGAAGCCAGGCGCTCCTGCGCAACGCCGGAGAGCGCTGCGGCGTCTGAAAGCGCGATCGCCTCCCGTTCGCGCAAGACCCGCAGCCGTTCGCCGACGGCATCCGGCATCCCTGCGCGCGCCGCCGCCACGACGGCCGCCCGGCGCACAGCCAGCGGCACGAGCGCAGAAGAAGTCACGTCATGCTGATACTGCACGACGTATTGCAGCACCTGCTCGAGCTTTTGCTGCGCGCGGCGAAGCGTGACGCTCGCCGTCGGTCTGGAAACCCCGAGCGCCTGCGCGGTATCGGAAACACTCAGTCCGCGATACCAATGCAGCAGCAAGGCCTGACGCTCCGGCGCGGTCAGCTCGCTGCGGATCGCCTGATCGACCAGCGCGGAGAGATCCACCGCGCGTTTGCGCCAGGCATACGCCGCGGGGGCTTCACAGGCCGAGCAGCAGCGTCCGCAGCAGGCCCGCTGGGCCGCTTCGATCTCCTCCCTCTGCGGCGTCGTGAACAGCAGCGCCCGCAGGCGCTCCCGATCGGAATCAACCATTCTTTCATCCTCCTGTTTCTTTGACTCGGTACAGTTTCCATTTTAGCGAACATTTGTTCGTTTGTCAAGAATTTGCAAAGAAAAACCCGCTGCAGACGGAAAGAGGTACAAAATCGTACCCCTTTTGCAGCGGGTGAAAATTTTGCTTGACAAGCATTCCGGCATGGCCGAAAAATCGGGCGAATCGCCCCGGCGCGGCAAAGGGGCGCTTTGACTGCGTGCGCCAAAAAAATCTCCGTCAATTTCACTATATCCTCTTGTATCTTTTAAAAAGTTATGATACAATCTATACGAATATATCCATGACGGAGAAGGAGGAAGATCCATGAAACTGCCTGTTGCGGTCCAGCTCTATTCCGTGCGTGACGAGATGGAGCGGGACGTTTACGGCACCCTGCGCAAAATGAAGGATTTCGGCTATGACGGCGTGGAATTTGCCGGCCTGTTCGGCGAAGCGCCGGAGAAGCTCAAGGCCTTCTGCGCGGAGATCGGGCTCGTGCCCATTTCGGCGCACGTTCCTTATGACGACATGCTGGCCGATCCGGCGGGCGTGCTCGGCGATTACGCGGCCCTCGGCTGCAAATTCGTCGCCGTCCCCTATCTGACCGAGGAGCACCGCCCCGGCACCGCAGGCTTCGCCGCCACGGTTGCGGGCATCCGGAAAATCGCGGAGGCCGCCAAGACGCTCGGTATCCAGCTGCTGTATCACAACCATGATTTTGAATTTGTGAAAATCGACGGTCATTACGCCCTCGACGTGCTCTATGCGAGCATTCCGGCCGACCTGCTGCAGACGGAATTCGACACCTGCTGGGTCAAGGTTGCCGGCGAGGATCCCGTCGCCTATCTCAAAAAATACGCCGGGCGCAGCCCCGTTGTGCATCTCAAGGATTTCGAGAAGCACGGCAACGCCGGCGGTCAGCTCTATCAGCTCATCGGCATCGAGGAGGAAGGCGAACAGGCCGAAGCCGGCAGCTTCACCTTCAAGCCCGTCGGATCGGGAATGCAGGATTTCCCGTCCATTCTCGCCGCCTCGGTCGAAGCCGGCGCGCAGTGGGTCGTCGTGGAGCAGGATGAGCCTGCGGCGGGCGACACGCGTCTGGATTCCGTCAAGCAAAGCCGCGACTATCTGCTGTCGCTCGGCTGGTAACGTCAATCATTTGTTGATATAAAGGAGGATTCTCAATGGCAAGCATTCTCGATGCGTTCAAGGAAGTGCATGAAGCGATCAAGGAGCGCGATCTTTCCAAAAAGCTGAAGGTCGGCATCATCGGCACCGGCTGGATCGCCGAGGCGCACGTCAAGAGCTATCAGAAATGCCCCGACGTTGAAATCGTCGCGCTGGCGGATCTGATTCCCGGCAAGGCGGAAGCCTTCTGCGAGCGCTACAACGTCGGCAGCGTCGCGTTCTTCCCCGATCACAAGGCGCTGATCGACTCCGGCCTGTGCGACGCGGTGAGCGTCTGCACCTACAACGCCACCCACGCGGAATGCGCGATTTATGCGCTTGAGCACGGCGTGAGCGTGCTGCTGGAAAAGCCGATGTGCGTCACGCTCGACGAAGCGGTCGCCATCTGCCGCGCGGAGAAAAACAGCGGCGGCGCCGTGCTTTCGATCGGCTTCCAGCCGCGCTTTGACGAAAACATGAAGCTGCTCAAACGGATCGTGCAGTCCGGCGAGCTGGGGCAGATCTATTATATCCAGACCGGCGGCGGCCGCCGTCGCGGCATCCCGACCCCGTTCGGCACCTCCTTCATCCAGAAGGACACGGCCGGCATCGGCGCGCTGGGCGATATCGGCTGCTATTCGCTGGATATGGTGCTCAATTCCATCGGCTATCCGAAGCCGCTGACCGTTTCGGGCTACACCTCCAATTTCTTCGGCAAGAGTCCGAGCTACGAGCATCACGACGTGTTCGGCGTGGATGATTTCGCCGCGGCGTTCATCCGCCTCGAGGGCGGCGTCATCCTGGACTTCCGCATCGCGTGGGCGATGAACCTCGACACCCCGGGCGATACGATCCTCATGGGCACCAAAGGCTCCGTCCGCGTGCCCTCCACGGAATGCTGGAACGGCTCCGTCGGCGGCCCGCTGGTGATCTATCACGAGATCGCAGGCGAGCAGATCGAGACCGTGATCCCGATGAAGCATATGGATGAGGATTGCTTCGATCTCAAGATCCGCTCCTTCGTGGACGCGGTCAAAGAGGGCGGCGAGGCCCCCGTGCCCAGCAGTCAGATCCTCTATAACCAGGCGAACATCGACGGCATTGCCCGTTCGGCTGCGCTCGGCAAGGAAGTTGCGATCGAGATCCCGGAAATCTGAGTCAGAAAACATAAATGAAATAAGGAGAGAGACTATGGACCTGAAACCGATCATTGACAAAAAGCAAACCTACGCAAAGTACATGCTCAAGGAGATCA
>JAFWCS010000271.1 GCA_017534365.1 Clostridia bacterium
AAAGAGGCGATCTTAAGGAAATCTTAAGGTTTGGAAAGAGAAACAGCGCGCCGCAGAACCGGTTCTGCGGCGCGCTGTTTCTCTTTCCAAACCTTAAGATTTCCTTAAGATCGCCTCTTTTTTTATAAAGATCATTGCATTTTCGCGCATGATTTTCTATAATTGCATTGTATTTCACCGTGCGGGCGGCGTCCGCCGCGCGCAAATGGAAAGGACGGATTCGTTTGGCCTGCATTCTGATTTGTGACGACGACCGCGATATCGTGCGCGCGCTGCGCATCTATCTGCTTGCGGACAACCGGGATTACCGGATCCTCGAGGCCTTCAACGGCCGGGAAGCGCTGGACCTGCTGGCAAAGAACGCCGTGGACCTGGTGCTCATGGATATCATGATGCCCGAGATGGACGGCATCGAGGCGCTCTGCGCCCTGCGCAAAACCTCCGAGGTGCCGGTGATCCTGCTCACGGCGAAAAGCGAAGCGGAGGACAAACGCATGGCCTTCCGTCTGGGCGCGGACGATTACATCACCAAGCCGTTCAATAAAATCGAAGTTGCCGCGCGCGTTGAATATCAGCTGCGGCGCAACAGCCGGCGCGGCGCTGCTCCCCCGGCACAGCCGAACCTGCTGCGCAACGGTCCGATCGTTGTGGACGACGAAGGGAAAAGCGTCACCGTGGACGGCGCGCCGATCAATCTCACGCCGACCGAATACGCGATCCTGAAGCTGCTCACGGCGAACGCCGGCACGGTCTTCACCCTCAAGGAGATCTACAAGCAGGTCTGGGGCGCCGATCCCCTCGGAGCGGAAAACACGGTGCTGGTGCATATCCGCCACCTGCGGGAAAAGATCGAGATCTATCCGGCCAAGCCGCGGTATCTGATCTCTGTTTTCGGCTATGGCTACAAACTGGAGAAGCTGGACTGATATGAAATATATGATCAAAAGCCTGTCGGATAAAATCACGGCAGCCATCGTTTATCTGATCCTGGCCGAGCTGGTCGTGGCGATGTTCCTCGCCATCGACTGCATGGCGGATTACCGGTTCTACGAGGCGGACCGCGGCGTTTACGCCATGGAGGAAACGCTGCGCGTGAAAACCGGCAGCGATTTCGAGACCGTGGAGCGCTGCGTCGCGCAGACCCTCTCCGGCGAAGGCTGCGCCGCGCTGCTTGCGCAGTTTGATCCGGAGATCTCCAACGTCGTCTTCTTCGCGACGGACGCCGACGGCACGCCGCTGCTGCAAAGCCCGGGGGCGGAGGACTTCGATCCCGCGGCGCAGGCGGCGTATTCCGTCACGCACCCCTACAGCCTCTGTGACCGGACCGGTGCCGTGCATACAGGCACGATCACGCTCTGCATCCGCAAGGGCCTGCCCGCCCGCGACGGCTACCGCCTTGCCGCCGGGCTGATCCGCATGGCGGAGATCATCCGCTACCCGATCCTCGGCCTGCTGGTCGTGCTGGTGCTTGCCTCGATCCTCGTGCTCGGCCTGCTGATGAGCAGCATCGGCCGCAAGAGCGGCAAAGACCCGGACGCGACGCCCGATCGCTTCATCGACAAGATCCCCTTTGACGCCCTGCTCCTGATCATGGCGGCGATCGTCGGCTTCGTGACGATGCTGATCGTGCTCACCTCGGTGGCGGATATCAAAGCGACGAATCTCGTGCTGTGGAATGCGATCGTGCTGCTGCTGACCTTCATCATCGCCAGCACGCTCCTGCTCTTCAGCATCACGCTCGCCACGCGCATCAAATACGGCCACGTCTATCGCAACACGCTGATCTTCAAGGCGATCGCCGGCCTGCGCAAAAAGCGCGGCAAGGCGAACGAGGGCTATTTCAAGGTGCCCTTCGTCGGCAAGGCGCTGATCACGATCGGCTCCGCAGCGCTGCTGGAGATCCTGATGACGCTCTATTTCCTCTTTCAGTACCGCACGCACGAGGCGGCGCGGCTCTCGGAATTCAAATTCACCTATTACGCGATCTTCCAGCTGCTGGTCATCTGCATCATCGGCTCGCTGTTTTTCATGATGACGATCAATCTCTATCACCTGCGCGTGAGCAGCAAACGGCTCGCGCAGGGCGATCTGGCGCATGAGGATGACACAAACATCCTCTTCGGCGATTTCCGTGAGATCTCGGAGGATTTCGAGGATATCAAGGACGATATGATCCGCGCGCTGGAAGAAAAGAACCGCAGCACCGAAATGCGCAACGAGCTGATTGCCAACATTTCGCACGATATCAAAACGCCCCTGACTTCGATCATCAACTACGCCGATATCGTCAGCAGCGGCGGGTGCAGCGAGGAGGAGCTGAAAAACTACCTCGGCGTCATCAGCCACCAGTCGCAGAAGCTCAACGGCCTGCTGCAGAGCCTGATCGAGGTCTCCAAGCTCAACTCCGGCAATCTCAAGGCCACGTTCGAAACGCTGGATATCGTGCTCTATCTTTCCCAGCTCCTCGACGAATGCTCCTCCGCCTTTGCGGAGAAGGACCTGGAGCCGGAAACGGATTTCCCGGAGGAGGCCGTGCGCATCCGCTGCGACAGCTCGATGCTTTGGCGGGTGTTTGAAAACCTGATCGGCAACATCTGCAAATACGCCCTGGCCGGCACGCGCGTTTTCATCGGCGTGAAGCGAACGGCGGACTGCGCGGAGATCACCTTCCGCAACACCTCCGCGCAGCGCATCACCCTGACCGAGGAAGAGCTGCTCGAGCGCTTCCGCCGCAACGACAGATCCCGCAGCAGCGGCGGCAACGGCCTGGGCCTCTCGATTGCCAGGAGCTTCACCGAGCTGCAGAACGGCAAATTCGACCTGCACGTGGACGGCGACCTGTTCAAAACCACGCTCACCTTCCCCCTCGCGCAGGAGGAAGCGGAAAACGAATAATCACCGACAGATCGCGGCATCCGGCACTGGTGATTGTCAATCGCCTGTCCTTTGATCCCGCACCAATGCGCGGCATACTGTCGCGGCGGAGCGTCGAAACATCGCGCTGATCCACGGCGACATGCCGTAGGGGCGATTATCAATCGCCCGTCGGTTGAACTTCATCTGACGGCAAAACGCCGCGCGTCCCGCGCGGTCGGAACGCTGAGACAGCGTTCCCTACACCCGTCGCAGACATCGTGTGAGATATTAAAAACGGGCGGATGCTATCCGCCCCTACCTGCCCGCCGTCGGCAATTTCGCACAAACCGTGCCGGATCCCTTAGTTCCGTCGCGGTGGATTGCCGTATTTCCTGCACCTGCATTTTTCCGGCTTCGATGTGCAGCCGCGCATCCACGCGTACCGTACAGACGACCCGCCGGGGCGCACACAGTTCATCATAAAAAACCAGGCGCGCTGCATCGCTTTTGCGGCGCGTCTTTTCATTCTGAGTCGGCCGGGCTGCCATCCCTCCCGGGATCCCTGCCGTTGATCAGAAAATGAAAAAACTGCACGAACGGCGCAGAATCCGATCCCGTCGTATACGCGGGCGACCTTTCGGAAACGTTCCGCGAATCTTAAGGAAATCTTAAGGTCTTATGCAGTTGAATCTTAAGGCCGGGATCCGTATAATAATATCAGGCTTCGGGGCAGAAACCGGCGGCAATCGTTTGCCGGCCATGCAACAATCCGGCCGAATCCGGACACTGATTGTATGAAACGTATAAAACGGGGGGCAATTTCATGAAAAAGTTTTCTGCGAAAAAGCTTGTGTATCTCGGCTCCGCGGCGCTCGACGGCGCGAAGACGGAAACCTACCGCTACGGCGGCGCAAGCATCCGCGTCTCCAAGGTACGCGATCTGGTCACGGGCGCGGACTGCATGGTCATCGCCTTTGAAAAGCTGCCCGCCCTGCTGCGCGGCAGCGGCTGGAAGCAGACCGTCGCCGACCACTTCGGCATGAATCTCAGCGCCTGCTGCATGGATCACAACGTGATCTACGGCCGCGCGGTGTAAGCGAACAAACCCTTATTCTTTTTTACAGGTGCTGTTCCCGGTCAAAGATGGTAAAAAACGGAGGAACTGTTTATGAAACGATGCAAACATTTTTTTGCGCTCCTGCTCGCGGTTCTGCTGCTGTTGAGCTGTGCATTGCCTGCATTCGCGGAGGAACCGGCGCAGCCGGAGGTCTGGTCGATCACGCAGGCAGAGCTGGATCAATACCGCGCCGCTTTCATGGAGGATGGAACGCAGGGGCTGAACGAAGAGTTCCGTCTGGCGCTGATGCTGACTGTTCCGATGCTGCTTTCACCGGTCCTGTTTCCGCTTGCAGCCGTCATTCCGTTCGCCGGCGGTTTTCTGGCCGGCGCGGTCCTGAGGCTGCCGATTGATACCCCGGCGCTCTATATTGCGTCTGTCAAGGATTTCTGGCGTTTCATCGTGCAGCGTGAAGCGACCGAAGCAGCATTTTCCGAAGCCTGTCTGTATGCAAAGCCGGCGGGATCGCGCGAAGATCCGTATTCGGCCTATGAGATCTGCTTCAAGCTCCCCGACGATCCCGTGCCGCAGGGCTGCCTGCCGGTTGTTTTGGAATAGCAGCGGGCAAGAATCGTTTTCAAAACGGGGGATTTATCATGCAATTATACAAACGCATTCCGGCGTTTTTGCTCACGCTTCTGTTGCTGATGAGCTGCGCCGTGCCGGCGTTCGCGGAGGACATCGGCCAGGGCTTCTGCGGCGCCGGAGAAAAAGACAGCAACGAATGGCTGCAGCTGCAGTGGCAGTATGACGATGACCATACGCTCACCTTCACAGGCGAGGGCGCGATGGCGGATTACAGCGTGGATCATGCACGCACCACGGCGCCGTGGGGACATTATATGCCGCGCGTTTTTAAAATCGTGGTGCAGGACGGCGTCACGGCGCTCGGCGACGCGGCGTTCCACTATATTTTTTCGGAGATCGCGCTGATTTCACTGCCGCGGAGTCTGGAGCGCATCGGCGAGGATCTGCTCTGGGCGGCAGAGGGGCAGAACGCCTATTTCAAAACCGTGATCAGCTACGCCGGCAGCGCGGAGGACTGGGCGAAGATCGAGATCGCGCCCTCCACCGCCGCCGCGCTGGAGGCGGAAAACTATATCCTGACCTTCAACGGCGACGTGCCGGCGCCTTCCTGCAAAATCGTGCTGCCGGACGGCGCGCAGGCAGGGCAATTCGATTATTTCATCGTCTATCCGGACGTCGTCTGCGGGGATCATCCACAGGCAAAAATGGAATGGAATTTCGGCAAAACCAGCCGGGAATACAGCATCTTCTGGATGGGTCGCGCGGACGAGCCCGGCGATCATTCCACCTGGAGGGGACACGGCGCCTGCAACTGGTACACGAACTACGGCAGAGCTGGCACGCGCCGGATCACGCTGCAGCTGGTGGATCCCGACGGCAAAGTGCTTGCGTCGGATGCTGTGGAGATGGAGATTTCGCCGATGCCCGCGGGGGAGAAGCTCTCCTACGGCCTGCGTCATCTGCATCTGTATTTGCTCATTCCCTTTTATCTGCTCTGGCGGCTGGTCAAGTTTGGATACTGAGTCTTTATAAAAACGCCTTTCCTATTTTCCACAATAATCGGACGGAGATTTCCCGTACGGCCTGTGACCCGTGCCCGGAATTTCTGTCCGATCATTTTTGATAATCCCGCTTTTTTCGTTTCATAGAGTATTGCTTCTCACCCTCCTCGCATCCGCTTCTCATTCCGGCGATCGCCGGAGCTGAGAAGTGTTTTGCATTGCCGCGTGCGATGCCGGCATTTTTCTTTTCGGTCCGATTGACAAACGCCTGCGCGGGGGTATATACTGGATTCGAAAAACGCGCGAGCGCGCGGCAACACTGCTGCATGGGAGGCGGTCGGATGGAAGAGAAAACGCAATCTCCGCTTTGGGAAAAATGCAAAAAACTGATCGGCGTCGAACCGGGCACGCGTCTGTTCCCGATGATCGCCTACAACTCCGCGATCTTTCTCAGCGGCGGCGCATTCTATATCATCGGCTGCTATTTCCTCCCCTTCCTGACTAAGGTCGAGGGCCTCTCCGCCGCGCAATACAGTCTGGTCGTGCTCTTTGCCGCGGTCTGCGACGCGATCACCGACCCGATCATGGGCGTGATCACCGACCGCACGCGGGACCTGCGCGGCCGCCACCGGCCCTATCTGATCCGCGGCGTGCTCCCCGTGATGATCACCTATCTGATGATGTGGAATTCCTTCGGCCTCTCCGGGCGCGGCAATTCCACGCTGACGATGGTCTACTACATTCTCGTCTACGTGCTGTTCAAGACGGCCTATACCTACGTCGTCGTGCCGCACACGGCGATGCTGCCGGAGATCGCGCCGGCCTATTCGCTGCGCACGCAGTACAACGCGGTCAAAACCGTGATGGACGCCGTGGCCAGCTACTCCTCCTTCCTGATCTCCGCCTGCTTCTTCGGCCTGTTTCACACCGAGAAATTCTCCCCCGCCTCGCGCACGAAATTCACCTGGATGGGCGTCATCCTCTGCCTCTGGGTCAGTCTGCCGCTGATTTTCACCTATAAAGGCACGCGCGAACGCAGCTCGCTGGAGGACGTCGTGCCGCCCTTCAGCCTGCGGGAATTCTTCGAGCGCTATCGCAATATCTTCCGCAACCGCGCGTTTCGGCTCTATTTCGCCTTCGGCTTTTTCACGATGCTCTCCTCCTGCTTCGTTTCGACCACCTCCTACTATTTTCTTGAAAATATCATGCGGCAGGAAAGCAGCTACAACATGATCACCACGATCTCCGGCATTGCCGAGGCCGTCGGCTTTTTCCCCGCCTATTTCTTCTCGATCAAAAAAACGAAACAGCTCCCCGCGAAGGTCTTTATCCCCGTGTCGATGCTCGCGCTGGTCATCACCTGGGTCCTCGACGCCT
>JAFWCS010000272.1 GCA_017534365.1 Clostridia bacterium
AATAATAATCGGAAAGGCAGACAGGCTCTATGGAACAGTTCAAACTGAGAAATATTGAGGAATTCGACCGCGATTTTGTTGCCGCCAAGCAGGCAGAAGCAGCGAAGCAGGCCGAAGTAATCCCGGCGTTTGAAGAGCCGGAGATCGATTTCCCGACGCAACCGATCCAGCGCGAGACGATGCAGGATATCAGCAGCACCAACCTCATTCCGCCGGAGAATTCTCCGCTGGACGCGCGCCCGCTGGTCCCCATCGGCCAGAAAAATACGATTTATTCCCCGCTCGGCGATGATTATCTCGACACCTCCGACACCGTCGCGCCGCTCAACGAGGAGGATTTTGATCCGCGCAAACAAAAGGGCAAGCGCAAGCCCGGCGTCCTGGCCGGCAAGATCATCACGATCGTGCTCCTGTGCGCAACGGTCCTGCTGTTTGTGACCGGCTGCTTCATCTCCATTTTCATTGACAACAACGGCTCCGACGTGGGCGGCTTCTGCTTCAACGAAATGAGCCGCGAGATCGTGATCGAAAAAGACGGCCAGGTCGTCCAGAAGATCCCGGAGGGCGCGCTGATCATCTCCAAGAAGAAGGAAACCTACGAGATCGGGAATTTCGTCGTCGTTCCTGCCGCGACCACCGGCTGCGACATTCAGGTCATCAGCAGCGTTGAGAATCTCAGCACCGGCACGCGCTTTTCGACCGTCCCCATCGGCGCGGGCTACGGCGCGAGCAGCTTCATCGATCAGGAGCAATGCTACGGCGAGGTCAACTTCTACATTCCCGTGCTCGGTCATCTGGTCAACATGGCGATCGCCGATACCGTTCAGATGATCATCACCTGTGTGATCTTCATCATCTTTGCCGCCGTCTGCTGCGATGTTCTGGTCCTGCTGGAATCCGCAAACAAAAAGACGAAGAAAAAGAGCAAAAAAGCCAAGGCATAATCAAGACACAAAGCGCACTGCAGCCGCAACACTGCAGTGCGCTTTTTCACTGATCGCTTGCCCTCCGGTTCGGCTGCGGGGCAGAGATGGCAAAAGCAAGAAGCGCCCGCTCCGGAGCAGCAGATCTGCAACCGGAGCGGGCTTCTTATTGGTTTCATATTTCTTCATACAAAGCGATAACTGACGATCGTTGCCAGGACGTAAAAAGCAACCATACTGCCGAGGATCAGCGCCTGCTTCCCCTTGTGTTTTGTGAGCAGACCGATGAATTCCCGCACGGCGGCGTTCGGCCAGAAATACCATTTCGTTTTTGCGCCGATGCCGACCGCGCGCAGCTTGACCCGTCGGGCGAACAGGCCGCTGCGGAACACGTGATAGTTGCTTGTGGAAAACGCGATCTTCGCCGCCGGATCCCGCGCGGTGATGATTTCTTTGGAATTCCGCATGTTCTCCAGGGTATTGACGGACTGATCCTCTTCGATGATCTGCGATTCGGGGATCCCCTGCTCCATCAGATACGCCTTCATGGACGCGCTCTCGGAGACGGCCTCGTCGGCGCCCTGCCCGCCGGAAGTGACGAAAACCAGCTCTTTGCCGGTCTCGGCCTTCTGCTTGCGATAAAACGCCAGCGCCCGGTCGATGCGTCCGCGCAGCAGCGGCGAGGGCGTGCCGTCCTTGCGCAGGGCGCAGCCGAGGATGATCATATAATCCCGATCCGGCGCGGGCTCATGCCGCACAACAATCAGACTCGCGACAATGACGCCGACCAGAATGCATTCCACGTAAAGATAGATCGCGGCAAAGAGATTCACGATGATATCGTGCCGCATGACCTCCAGCACACTGCCGAAAGCATAATAATCATAGGTCATCAGAAACACCTCGCCGCCGACCATCGCCATCGAGAGCAGGATCCCGAGCACGTTCACGAGGCGTTTCCCCTCATGGCGCAGCAAAGCGATATTTGAAATGCAAAGCGCCGTGCTGAAAAGCAGAACGAACGGCGCGGACAGGCTCATAAAATTCCTGGCCGATGAGACGACCGTACTAAAAAGATGCGCCTGCGGGACCACGCCGGGATAGCGGATGATGTCGAACGTCAGAAAGATCTCCAGCAGGAACACAAAAATAAAGAACAGCGCAAACCCGAAATAAAAGATCGTATTATAAGAATACGGATTATAGTGGATCTGCATGACGAACGCGACGAACAGCTGCACGACGAGGGCGGCGAAAAAGACGCTCATCACAACGCCGGCGGCGATCATGCCGCGCCTGGATCCGCTGCGCAAGAGCGGGATCAGGATCACGGGCAGCAGCAAAGCCTCGACGAGCACGTGATAGAGCTTCGGCTTTTTATCTCTGACGTCAAATTTCATGGGCAAGGACTCCCGAAAACAAGAATTCAGCTTTTAACAGTA
>JAFWCS010000273.1 GCA_017534365.1 Clostridia bacterium
CCTGCCGGATATTGACGAGATCACAGTATTGCATGGTGAACCTCCCGTTGTTTTGATTACAATCTAACTATAACGAAAAAAGCTGAAGCTGTCAATAGAAATAAAAAATGCCGCGTTCCTGCGATTTGCGGGAACGCGGCAGCCTCAATCCAACCGCCGTGCAGACGGTGTTTTATGCTTTCTTGGCCGTTGCGCCTTTGATCACCAGCAGCGTGCCGACCATCAGAACCACACCGACCGGCAGCGCAATGATGGCAAGACCGGTCTTGGCGAGCACGCCCGCGAGAATATAGGTCACGAACGAAACGCCGGCCACCGTCAGCGCATAGGGCAGCTGCGTGGAAACGTGGTTGATATGGTCGCACTGCGCGCCGGCGGAGGACATGATCGTCGTATCCGAAATGGGGGAGCAGTGGTCGCCGCAGACCGCGCCCGCCATGCAGGCGGAGATCGCGATGATCGTCAGCGGGTTCTCAGCCTGGAAGACGCTGAGCACGATGGGGATCAGAATGCCGAAGGTGCCCCAGGAGGTGCCGGTCGCGAAGGAAAGACCGACGGCGATGGCGAAGATGATCGCGGGCAGGAACATCTGGAAGCCGCCTGCCGAGCCTTCCACGAGCTGGGAAATGAAGATCTTCGCGCCGAGGGAATCCGTCATGCCTTTGAGGGTCCAGGCGCAGGCAAGGATCAGGATCGCGGGCACCATGGCCTTGAAGCCGTCGGGCAGGGATTCCATGAGATCCTTGAACTTGAGCACGCGGCGCAGCAGGAAGTAGATCGTCACGACCACGATCGTGAAGGCAGCGCCGAGCGCAAGACCGACGGAAGCGTCGGAATCGGAGAAGGACGAAATGAAGTGGTGGAAGTTGTCGCCGTCGGCGTCAAAGAAGCCGCCGGAGAAGATCATGCCGACCACGCACGAGGCGATCAGGATGATCACGGGCAGGATCAGGTCGATCACGCGGCCCTTATCGTTGACCGTCATCTGCTCCACGGCCTGCTTGGTGCCGGAGGTGAAGAGATCGTTTTTCTCGATTGCGTTGGATTCATGCTTCTTCATCGGGCCGTAGTCGAATTTCGAAACGGCGAGTACGATCATCATCACGATCGTGAGCAGGGCATAGAAGTTGAAGGGGATCGCGCGCACAAAGAGCTGGATGCCGTTTTCGGAACCGGCGCTCTTGGCGAAGCCGGCCACCGCCGCCGCCCAGGAGGAGATCGGGGCGATGATGCAGACCGGCGCGGCCGTGGCGTCAATCAGATACGCCAGCTTCGCGCGGGAGACCTTGTGGCCGTCCGTTACGGGACGCATGACGGAGCCGACGGTCAGGCAGTTGAAATAGTCGTCCACGAAGATCAGCACGCCGAGCAGGATCGTTGCCAGCTGCGCGCCGGTGCGGCTCTTGATGTGCTTGGTCGCCCAGCGGCCGAATGCGGCGGAGCCGCCGGCCTTGTTCATCATGGCGACCAGCGCGCCGAGCAGCACGAGGAAGATGATGATGCCGATGTTGTAGGAATCCGCGACGTTGGCAACAAAGCCGTCCTGCACCACGTGGGTCATGATGCCGCGGAAGTTCGCGCCGGCATAGAGCACGCCGCCGGCAATGATGCCGATGATCAGGGAGGAATAGACCTCCTTGGTGATCAGCGCAAGCACGATGGCGATCAGCGCGGGCAGCAGGGAAAGCGCCGTTGCATAGGGCTTGACCGATTCGCGCACGGTGCCGATCGCGGTCTTGATGTTGGTTTCAAAGTCGGGATCGCTCTCGAGATTGTCGGCATAGCTGTCCACGTATTCCTGCGCCGCATCCGGATCGGACAGGTCGGGAGCTTCCGCAGCGTCTTCCGCCGCTTCCGCAACGTCTTCCGCAGCGCCGATGGTCGGGACTGCATCGACGGGCGGCTGCGCAGCATCCGCCGCCTTGGCGGCGTCATCTGCAGGAGCTGCGAGCAGCACGGGGGTCTCCTCGGCGACAGCCGTTTCGGGAGGCGCCGCATTCGTCACCGCAGTCATCGCCTCCGGCTCGGCCAGCGCGGAAAACGCGCAGAACGAAACGAGCAGCAGGCAGGCGGTCAGCAGCGCGGCCAGCCTTCTCTTGTTCTTCATGGTGATTCCTCCTAAAAATAAAATGCTCCGGCGTGCAACAGAGGCCGGAGCAAAAAATAACACGATCGGTTCGTTTTCGATAGCGCTCCACAGATCCGTGACAGTCCGCAGCGTTTTTCCCTGCGGCCCGGCGACATGCGCCCCGGGCAGGCGGCATGCACCTCGGCGGCGAACCCTTTCCATCCGGCCCGATTCCCGTTGCCGCCGGATCTACTCTTGCGCGCCGCGCCTCTATCTACCATTTGAAGATACCACGCAGCGGGATGCTTGTCAAGCGTTTCTTTACAATTTCTTCACATTTTATTGGATTTTCATCAATCTGTCGCTTAATGCGGCGAGCTGCTCCATCGTCATGGCTTCCGCGCGCACGCTCGGTGCAAAGCCGCAGTCCGCGAGCGCGGCGGCCACGGCGGCTTTCGACAGGCCGAGCCCGGCGCTCAGCGCGTTTTCCGCCGTTTTGCGGCGCTGGCCGAAGACCGCGTGCACCAGGGAGAAGAAGAAGGCTTCGTCCGCCACCTGCACGGGCGGCGCTTCACGGGGCGTGAGGCGAATGACGGCGCTGTCCACCTTCGGGGCGGGCAGAAAGCTCTCGCGCCCGACCTCAAAGAGCACCTCGGCCTGCGCGTAATACTGCACGGCCACCGTGACCGCGCCGGCTACGCGCGAGCCGACTGCGGCGCACAGGCGCTCCGCCGCTTCCTTCTGCACCATGACGGTGATGCTGCGGAAGGGCACGCCGCTCTCGAGCAGTGCCATCACGACCGGAGAGGTGATATAGTAGGGGAGATTCGCGCACACGCAGACCGGCATGCCGCCGAATTGCTCAGCGATCAGCGCGGACAGATCGGTCTTCAGAACGTCCCGGTTGACGACCGCAATGTTGTCAAACCCGGCAAGCGTTTCCTCCAGCACCGGGAGCAGCTTCTGATCCAGCTCCAGACTGACGACCTTGCCGGCGACCTTCGCAAGCTCGACGGTCAGCACGCCGACGCCTGCGCCGATCTCGAGCGCCCCGCTTTGCGCATCCGCGCCGCAGGCGGCCGCCATGGCGGGGCAGACGTCCGGATCGATCAGAAAATTCTGGCCGAGCGATTTGGAAAAATGAAAGCCGTGGCGGCGCAGAATGCCCTGCACGACGCCGGGATCGGTCAGATCAAACATAGAATCCCTCTTTTCTGCAATGGTCCACAAAAATATGAACGGAAATTCTGAATAATTGGCGGCGCACCTGTTGATTTTTTCGCGCCGAAACATTATAATGAAGAAAACAAAGAATGCGGAGGATTCACCATGGCGATTTTAGTCACCGGCGGCGCCGGCTACATCGGCTCCCACACCTGTGTGGAGCTGCTGAACGCAGGCTATGATACTATTATACTCGATAATCTTTGCAACAGCAAGAGCGAAAGTGTAAAACGCATCGAGGAACTGACGGGAAAAACCGTGAAATTTTACGAATGCGATATCCGTGACCGCGCGGGGCTGGATCGCGTGTTCGCGGAAAATAGGATCGACGCGGTGATCCATTTCGCCGGCCTGAAGTGCGTGCCGGAGAGCATCAGCGATCCGCTGTCCTATTATGACAACAACATCGGCGGCAGCGTCACGCTCTTTGAGGCGATGGCGGCGGCCGGCTGCAAGAAGATCGTTTTCAGCTCCTCGGCCACCGTTTATGGCAGCGAGAATCCTTCGCCGCTGCGCGAGGATATGCCCGAGGGCAAAACGACGAATCCCTACGGCACGACGAAGCTTTATATTGAGCGCATCCTGCGCGATACCTACGCTTCCGACCCGACTTGGAGCGTTTGCCTGCTGCGCTATTTCAACCCCATCGGCGCGCATAAGAGCGGCCGCATCGGCGAGGACCCGCTCGGCATCCCCAACAATCTCGTGCCCTATGTGGCGCAGGTGGCGATCGGCAAGCTCGACCATCTGAACGTCAACGGCAACGACTGGCCGACGGCGGACGGCACCGGCGTGCGGGATTATATCCACGTCGTGGATCTCGCGATCGGCCACATCCGCGCGGTCGAGAAGGTGCTCGCCGAGCAGAGCTGCACCACCTACAACCTCGGCACGGGCGTGGGCTACAGCGTGCTGGACGTCGTGCGCGCCTTCTCGAAGGCCTGCGGCAAGCCGGTGAAATATGAATTCGCGCCGCGCCGCCCCGGCGACATCGCGATCTGCTATTCCGACCCGACGAAGGCGCGGCAGGAGCTGAACTGGGTGGCCACGCGCGGGCTGGACGAAATGTGCGAGGACGTCTGGCTGGCAGTCGCAGAATCCGAACGGCTATTGATAAAAAAGGACGGGAGAACGCCATGAGAGCAGTTATTACGGTGATCGGCAAGGACATGGTCGGCATCCTCGCGAAGGTGTCGACGGAATGCGCCAGGCACAACATCAACGTCATCGAGGTCACGCAGTCCGTGCTGCAGGATCTGTTCGCCATGATCATGATGGTGGATATTTCCGATTCGGACGTGCCCTTCACCGCGTTTGCGGAGACCATCACCGCCATCGGCGCGGAAATGGGCCTCTCCATTCACGCGATGCATGAGGATATTTTCAATGCCATGCATACGATCTGACGGGGTGAAACGATGCTGAACGCAAGAGACATTCTGGAAACCATTACCATGATCCAGCAGGAGCATCTGGACGTGCGCACGATCACGATGGGCATTTCCCTGCTCGACTGCTGCCACAGCGATCCCGGCCGCATGTGCGACCGGGTCTATGATAAGATCACGCGCTGCGCGAAGGATCTGGTTGCGACCGGGGAGCAGATCGAGAAGGAATTCGGCATCCCCATCATCCACAAGCGCATCTCCGTCACGCCAGCGGCGATGATCCTCGCCGCCTGCGAAGACCGGGATGCGGTCAGGCTCGCCAATACGCTCGAGCGCGCGGCGCGCGCGTGCGGCGTGAATTTTCTGGGCGGTTTCTCCGCGCTGGTGCAGAAGGGCTTCGGCCCGGGCGACAAGGAGCTGATCGCCGCGATCCCCGAGGCGTTGAGCGAAACGGAGCACGTGTGCGCCTCCGTCAACATCGGCTCCACGAAGGCCGGCATCAACATGGACGCCGTCGCCCTGATGGGCAGGGTCGTGCGCGAGAGCGCGGAACGCACGGCGGACCGCGGCTGCATCGGCCCGGCGAAGCTCGTCGTTTTTTGCAACGCGCCGGAGGACAATCCCTTCATGGCGGGCGCCTTCCACGGCGCCGGCGAGCCGGACTGCGTGATCAACGTCGGCGTTTCCGGCCCGGGCGTGGTGCGCGCGGCGCTGGCAAAGCTGCCGGAGGGCGACCTGACGGCAGTGGCCGACCTGGTCAAAAAAACCGCGTTCAAAATCACCCGGATGGGCCAGCTCGTGGCCAGCGAAGCCTCGCGGCGGCTGGGCGTGCCCTTCGGGATCGTGGATCTTTCCCTTGCGCCGACCCCGGCGGTCGGCGATTCCGTGGCGCATATCCTGGAGGAAATGGGCCTCGAGCGCTGCGGCTGCCACGGCACCACGGCGGCGCTGGCCCTGCTCAACGACGCGGTCAAAAAAGGCGGCGTCATGGCCTCCTCACACGTGGGCGGTCTTTCCGGCGCGTTCATTCCCGTGACGGAGGACGCCGGCATGATCGACGCCGCGCGCGCCGGCACACTGAGCGTCACGAAGCTCGAGGCGATGACGGCGGTCTGCTCGGTCGGCCTCGATATGATCAATATCCCCGGCGACACCCCGGCCGAGGTCATTTCCGCGATCATTGCGGATGAGGCGGCGATCGGCATGGTGAATTCCAAGACGACTGCGGTGCGCGTGATCCCCGCGATCGGCAAACAGGTCGGCGACGAGCTGAATTTCGGCGGTCTGCTCGGCGGCGGTCCCGTGATGCCGCTGCGCACGGAGTCGCCGGCGAAATTCATCGCGCGCGGCGGCCGCATCCCCGCGCCGATGCAGAGTCTGAAAAATTGATTGACAGCCGACCTGCCCTGCGACCGGTCGGCTTTAATAAAACGGAAGAGAGAAAACGAAATGAAGACCTTTGATTTTTTGTCGGACGACCGTCTGCGGCAGCAGGTGGAGTTCCTTGCGGTGATCGACCGCATGAAGCAGGTGCTGCGGCAGAATCTGCTGGCCGACGCCTCCCGGCGCGAGAACGACGCGGAGCATTCCTGGCACATGGCGCTCACGGCGATGGTGCTCGCTGAATACGCGACCGAGCCGGTCGATATCCCCAAGGCGGTGGAGCTCGCGCTGGTGCATGATCTGGTCGA
>JAFWCS010000274.1 GCA_017534365.1 Clostridia bacterium
CTGGATCGCTCCCGTTCCGTTGGTTTTCATTCATTGTAACACATCCGGCGCAAAAAATCTATAGCGAACTTTCCGTCTGCGCGGATTTGCGCAAAAAAGCGCCGGCGGCCAGATAAACGGTCACGATCGCGAGCATCGGGCTGCCCCCGTGCAGCGGCAGCCAGACGCCGCAGGCCGCCATCGGCAGCAGGGTCAGCGCCGCGACGCAGCGGCCGAGCCGGTCGCAGGCCGCAGGCGGCAGACGCCGGGCGGCCAGGCAATGCAGCAGGTTCCCGCCATCCAGCGGGCGGCAGGGCAGCAGATTAAACAGCCCGAGCAGCAGGCTGACGTCCGCAGCCGTGCGCGCGCCGGGAACGCGCAGGACGGGCAGGCGAAACACCAGCGCCGCGAGCAGATTCACCGCCGGGCCGCTTGCATAGACGGCCAGCTCCCCCGCCCCCCGCAGCACCGCGCACGGGCCGCGTTCGAGCCGCACGCCGTAATAAGAGAGCGTCAGGCTGCGCGGCTTCTCGCCCAGCAGGAGCAGGCAGAGCAGATGCCCGGCCTCATGCAGCGCCGCAAAGAGCAGCCCCAGCGCGCACACGCCGCTTTCATCCAGCAGGAGCATCAGCGTCACGGTGGCCGCAAAGGGCACGCCGATGCGCACCCGCACGCCGCCGACCTCAAGCGTCATCGAAATGCGCGGGGAACAGCAGGCGCTCCGGATCAACGCGCACGCCCCCGATGCGCACCTCAAAATGCAGATGCGGCCCGGTGGACCAGCCCGTGCTGCCCACGAAGCCGATGATCTCGCCGCTGCGCAGCACCGCCCCCTGCGTCACGTTGACGCCGGAGAGGTGGCAATAATAGGTTTCCAGACTGTCGGAATGCCGCAGCAGAACGTATTTGCCCCAGACGTCGTCTTCGCCGATCTCCTCCACCGTGCCGTAAAACGCCGCCGCCACGGGCGTGCCTTCAGGCGCCGCGAGATCCAGCCCGGTGTGAAAACCGTAATTGCCCGAGACCGGATTCGTGCGCCAGCCGAAGGGCGAGGTGATGCGCGCGCTGCGCACCGGCATGACCGGCGCCGCGCTGACGGTATAGGGCGCGAAGGTCGCCCCCTCCGCTGCCGCGCGCTCGCCCAGATCGCCGCCGCCCGCGCCGTCCTCCACCACGGCGACCGCCACGGTCTCGCCGGTTTCATCGCTGACGACGGTCACGTCGGTCACGCTGCCCGAAGCCGCAGCTGTCACGGGCGCAGCCGCCGGCAGCGTTGCTTCCGCCGCTGCGGGCGCTGCGGATTCCAGCCGGCTGCGCACCTGCCGCCCGCCCTGCCGGAGCTGACCGAACAGCTCCGAAACCGAAAGATCCCGTGCCGTGATGCGGGCATACTCCTGCCGCATACGCTCCAGCGCCGTCGGACTCAGCCGTCCTGCGGCAAAGACAGCCGCGAGCACCAGCGCGCAAAGCGCCGCCTGCAGGCCGATCAGCCGCAGGAGCATCTGCTGCCCGGTCTTCGGCGGCCGATGCTGAACGCCATCCTCCGCCGCGCCTCGCCATTGCCTGCGATACGCTTCCCGCTCCATACGGGGCGTTCCTGCCTGTTCCATCCGTATCTCCTCCCTCTCGCTCCGTTTGACGATACATAAAAAACTATATGGACCGGGCGGATAATTATGCCAAACGCGGCGCGTTTTCCCTGCGCAGAAAGCAAAAAAGCGCCCCCGCAGGGGCGCCGGAACGCAGGCTAGGCAGGCTCACCGGTCGGCGAGGATCTGCCAGTAATCATAGGAATACTGCTTCGTCAGGCGGCGGTAACCCTGCGCGAGACTGTCGAGGAACGCGAGATCGAAGCCGTCGGCAGGATCGGCATAAAAGCCCCACGCTGCCGCCTCGATCACGGCCGGCGCATAGAAATCCCGCAGCAGGCGGCTTGCCTTCGCCTCCTTGTGACAGGTCAGATACTGCGCGTCCGCGCGCACCTGATCGCGCACGGTCTGATAGTCCCGCATCGCCGCGTCCCGCTCCTTTGCGGGGCAGCTGCCGAGGGCATAGTATTCGGCCTGCATGCGCAGGCTTTCGAGCACGTCGAGATAGCCGGCCATGCGCGCGGCCAGCGCCTGATCCGTCAGTTTTTCAAGCTTTTCTTCCATTTGCATCACCAAAGATCGGGTTCATCGAGCATCACCGCGTGGGCGCAGCGGATGCCGTCCACCGCGGCGGAAACGATGCCGCCCGCGTAGCCGGCGCCCTCGCCGCAGGGATAAAGGCCGTGAATATTCGCCTGCAGCAGCTCATCCCGCAGGATGCGCACAGGCGAGGAGGAGCGCGTTTCCGGCGCGGTCAGCACCGCCTCCGGCAGCGCGAAACCGCGCAGGCTGCGATCCATTTTAAAGATCGCCGCCGCCATGGTATCCGTCACCCGGGCGGGCAGCACGCGGCGCAGATCGCCGGGCGTGACGCCGGTCGGGCAGGTCGGACGCACCGCGCCGAGCGCTTTGGACGGCCGGCCGGCCAGAAAATCGCCGACCGTCTGGCAGGGCGCGGCGTAATCGCCGCCGCCGAGCGTGAACGCGGTCTGCTCCATCTGCCGCTGCAGGGCGATGCCGGCCAGCGGATGGTCGCTGCCGAAATCGGCAGGCTCGATCCCGACCAGCAGCGCCGCGTTGGAATTCTCGCCGTCCCGCGCATAAACGCTCATGCCGTTGACGACCACGCTGTCCGTCTCCGACGCCGCAGCCACGACCGTGCCGCCCGGGCACATGCAGAAGGTGTAAGCGCCGCGTCCGTGCTCCGGATGGCAGGCCATTTTATAATCCGCCGCGCCGAGGGCCGGATGCCCGGCAAACTCGCCATATTGCGCCCGGTCGATCAGTTCCCGCGGATGCTCGATCCGCGCGCCGACGGAGAAGGGCTTCGGCGTCATTTTGACCCCTTTGCGGAACAGCAGCTCCACGGTGTCCCGCGCCGAATGCCCGATGCAGAGCAGCAGCGCGTCCGTTTCCAGATCCTCGCTGCGGCCGTTTTCATCCGTGCAGGTGACGCCCTGCACCACGCCGTTGAAGACGATCAGATCCGTCAGCTTGCAGCGAAAGCGCACTTCGCCGCCCAGCGCGAGGATCTCCTCGCGGAAGGCCTTGACCACGGCACCCAGGCGATCCGTGCCGATGTGCGGGCGGGCGGAATAGCCGATCTCCGCCGGTGCGCCGTGGGCGATCAGCTCGTCGATCACCTTGCGGCAGAGGGGGTGCTTGATTCCGGTGGTCAGCTTGCCGTCCGAAAACGTGCCGGCCCCGCCCTCGCCGAACTGGACGTTGCTATCCGCATGTTGGTTGCGCCCGATGACCAC
>JAFWCS010000028.1 GCA_017534365.1 Clostridia bacterium
GCCCCTGCTTGATCTGTGAAGCGCCGGCCATGATGCGGTCGAGCGAGACGATCAGCAGGCCGGCAAAGAGGAACACCGCGCCGTTGCAGATCCAGAGCAGGAAGAAGAGGAGCGCCGAGCGGGCAAGACCTGCCAGGAAGAAGAGCAGGCTGCTCAGGATCAAGAAGCCCGCGACGGCGAGCAGCGACAGGATCTTGAACTTTTTGCCGCCGTTTTTTTCGTAGTCGACCGCAAGGATATATTTGATCCGTTCGATCAGCTTTTTGCATTTGCCGGCCAGCCAGTGCAGCGGTTTCCCGAGCAGCCAGTGGCAAAGCGTATAGCGGGTGAAGGTGTGCGTTTTTGCCGTGCGCACAATGCTGCAGGTCAGCGCCAGCAGCGGCAGCAGCGTCAGCGCAAGCAGCAAGCCGGCCCAGAGGTTGACGCCGCTGAAGATCAGCTTCAGCGCGCGGAAGCTGCCGTAATACCAGAGCAGATGCGTCGGCATCGTGCTGTAGATCAGCCCGAACAGCGCCGCGCCTGCGCCGACGGCCAGACCGACAAGCAGAACCAGCCGGAAAATCAACGGAATCCGATCGAAGAAGAACACGCGGGGACCGTCGACCGTTTTGCCTGCAGTGACGCACAGCCAGAGACAAACCAGGCAGGCCAGCGCAAAGAGGACCAGCGCCCAGGCAAGATAAAAGCCGGAGCTGCGTCCGTCGCCGAAGCTGTCATACCCCAGCTTGGTGAGCGTAAAGGCGTCGTTGGCGTTCGTCGGCGTGTAGGAGAAATAGGCGCGGCTGATCGCTTTATCCGGCGCCTGCGCAAAGCGTTCCAGATAGGATGCGGTGCCCGCGTGGAACTCGCTGCGCAGTTCTCCGCTGAAATCCGAGGCTGCCAGCTGTCGCTCCCCCTGGAGCAGATGGTATTCGCCGTCCGTATAGGTTTCAACATAGGCGCCGCCGAGCTTGCGGAGGATCTCCTCCTCGCTGTCCGCGCGGGTCACGCCGCAGTTGGTCACAAGATTGCCTGTGGTCGCAACAAAAACGGCGTAGTGCGCACTGGCGTCATTGCGGCGGATCGTATCGTCCTGCGCATGATCCTGCCAGCCGTAATTCCGCTTGATGCGCTCAATCAGCTCCTCCCGGCTGATTAAGCCGTAACAGGTGTCGCCGCCCTGCGAATCGAGCAGCAGGAGCGCCTGCGAAATCTGATAAACGTCCTTTTCCATGGCCTGCGTCGTTGCTTCTGCCGGCGGAACGGTTGTCATTTCCGCAGCAGCGCCGTCTTCCCGGACGTATTGATCCGCCGCAGCGTCATAGAAGTAGCGGATCCCGTTCGCCGTGATATAGGCCGGATTGGTAACCGGCGCAGTCGGTTCGTCTTCATATGCGGTTTCGTCGAGACCTTCATCATCATTGTAACCGTAGGCGTCGAGCTCTTCGCCCCGGAGGACGCTCTCAAATGCTGCGCGGCTGATGATATCGCCATGATAATTGAAAAAGACGTCATAGCTGCCGTCACCGTTGCGGTCGAGCGCATAGCGGAAGCGCTCCCCGTCGCCGACGAAGGTCTCGAGGCCGGAAGCATCCAGCAGGTCAAAGGCTGCATTGATGCGATTGATCTGATCCTGCGTGCTTTTGCCGCTTTCGGTCTTGATAAAATCCTCGTAGGTCACGACGCTTGCGCGCTCGGCGCCCGCCAGGATCCGGAGCTCATAATCGTCCATGACCGCATGGAAGGCGTCCGTCGCCAGAAAGCTGCCTGCCTGGCCGTTATTATAGAGGAAGAAGCTGCGCGCGCAGAGGCTGCCGCAGAAGCCGGCGCCGAAGAACAGCGCCGCCGCGAGCAGCA
>JAFWCS010000029.1 GCA_017534365.1 Clostridia bacterium
ACCTTCACCGACGGCGGCGATCGCGATCTCCGGCGCCTCGTAGGGCGCGAAGGCGATCAGAAAGCCGTTGTTGATCTTGGTGGAAACGTTGTTGATCATGCGGTATTCCTGCGAGGTGCCGGTCTTGGCGGCAACCTTCACGGGCAGATCCGCAAAGGCGTCCGCGCAGTAGCCGGTGGTGCCCACGGCGAGCATACCGCGCTTGACGATGTTGAGCGTCTGGGCGGAGATCCCGGTTTCGCAGGTGACGGTGATCGGCGTTTCCTCGATCGTGCGGGAATAATCGTAGCTCTTGATGCTCTTGACGAAGTGGGTCTTGTAGCGGGTGCCGCCGTTGGCGATCGTTGCGACGTAATTGGCCAGCTGGATCGGCGTGAAAAGATTGCCGGCCTGGCCGATCGCGGACTGCACGGTGAAGCCCGGCAGCCATTCCTGATTGAGGGAGGCGCGGTATTCCGGGCTGTCCAGCACGCCGGCGGCTTCGCCCAGCTCCACGCCGGTCTTTGCGCCGAAGCCGAGGAGCGTGCGGTATTCGTTCATCTTTTCGATGCCGAGCATCTGCCCGACTTCATAGAAGAAAATATTGCAGGATTCGTCGATCGCAGCTACGACGTTGACGTAGGCGTTTTTATGCTGCTGTTCGCATTTGAAATGCTGACCGAGGAAGTCGTAGGAGCCGTTGCAGTAGACGGTGAAGTTCTCATCAATGATGCCTTCCTCCAGCGCGCCGATCGCAACGGAGGGTTTCATCGTGGAGCCGGTTGCGTAGGTGGAGAGCAGCGCGCGGTTCCAGAGCGGGGAGCCGGGCGCGGTGTTGAGCGCGGCCACGTCCTCGGCATAGGTCGTGATGTCATAGGTCGGGTAGGAAGCGCAGGCAAGCACCGCGCCGCTGTTGCAGTCCAGCACCACGACGGCGCCGGCGCTGTCGACGATGTTGCCGTTGACGTCGGCATAGTGCTCGAGCGTGTCGGCCAGGCTCTGCACCGCAACGGCCTGCAGCCCGGCGTCAATGGTTGTCACCACGGTGTTGCCCGGCTGCGGCGGTTTGGTGATCACGGAGGTGTTGTTGCCCTCCGGATCGGTATAGATCGTTTTTTCGCCGTCCGTTCCGCGCAGGGTATCCTCCATGGCGAGCTCCAGACCGCTTTTGCCGATCAGATCGTCCATCTGATAGCCCAGATCCTTCTTTTCGGCATATTCCTCGGCGTCGATCACCGCCACGCGGCCGAGGATGTGCGGCGCGAGGGTGCCGTCCGCATACTGACGCACGGGCACGATATCCGCATCCACGCCGCGGTAAAAATCACTGTTTTCCTTCACAATGGAAATGATCTCGGCAGGCACGTCCTGCGCGAAGGTGTAGGGGCGGGAAACGCTGAAGCCTTCTTTCTTCAGGCCGTAGCAGACGGAGGCGATCTTGCGCGCGTCGGCCGGGCTGAATTCCGCCAGATCAAACATCTTGATCACCGCGTCCAGGCAGTTCTGCGCCGTGGCGTAATCATTGAGGTTGAGCAGGGCGGCGCTCTTCATCTCGGCGATCTCCTTGTCGCTGTCCGGGCGGAAGGCGATGGCGCCGGTCGCATCGAAAATGAGGGGGAGGGGATCGTTCCAAACGATGCCGCGGCGCTCAAACAGGCGGATCAGCGCGAGCAGGATCTGATTGCGCTGCGCCTGTTCTTTTGCGGACGGGAAATAGGCGGCGTCCAGGATCACCGCGTAGCTCTGCCCGTAATAGACCAGCGGCACGCCGTTGCAGTCCACGATCTCGCCGCGCGCGGCAGCCACCGGCGCGGTGTGCTCCGCCACGGAAGAGATCACGGCATTGTATTCCTCACCCTCGACGAGCTGGAGCTTGACCAGGTCGAAGGCGAAAAAGACGAAAAACGCCATTAATATACAGACGGCCGCAATCCGGCGGCCGCTCGGGATTTTCGGACGCATATGAACGACTCCTGACAAATAAAATGAAAAAACGGAATCCCGGCCGCCGTCAGTCTGTGCTGTGGACGGTCGGATTCACGGAGAATTTCTTCTGAACGGTGCGCACGAGGATAAAGAGCACCGGCGCGAACAGCACGGAATAGACCGTGCCGGGCAGATAAAAGCGCAGCAGCATGAAGACCGCGCGGTCGAGCCCCGCGAGCGGATAGGCGATCAGCCATGAGACAAGCTCATAAAGGAGCGCCGCGGCGGCGGAAAGAAGCGTTGCCGTCATGATGTTGCAGCGCATGAGCGTGTTGATCAGCACGCCGCAGAGATAGCCGACCGCCATCAGATACAGCGCCCGGAAGCTTGCGCCGCCGGCGGCGGCATCCCAGAGCACACCGGCAAACAGGCCGAAAAAAAGCCCCGCAAGATCCCGTTCAAACACGGCGATGCACACCACGGCCGGGATCAGCAGCAGCGCGCGCACGCCGAAGATCTGCGGAAAAAAGCCGTCCGTGTTTTGCAGCAGGGACAGCAGAAGCAGCAGCAGCGCAAGGATCAGCCTGCGCAGGAGCAGGATTTTTCGTTGCTTTTTTAAAGTCATCATGGCCTGTTATTGGGCGTGCTGCCCGTTGAAGGAGGTGATCACGCACACGTCAGTCAGCTTGTCCAGCTTGACGCCGGGGTTGATGATGGCGCTTGCAGAGATATCCGCCGTGCCGTCCACAACGTCCACGATCGTGCCGACAATCAGATCACGCGGATAAATGCCGCCCACGCCCGAGGTGCAGACGATGCCGCCCACGGTGATGCTCGTTTCGGCCGGCAGACCGGGCATGTGGCACTGCCCGTCCTGCGCGAGCGCGGTGGTGGAGGTGACGTAGCCGAGGTCGCGCGTGCGCACTTCATAGGCGCTCACGTTGACGTGCGGATTGAGAATGGTGTGCACGGTGCACTGCGTCGGCGTCACGGAAGCGACCACGCCGACCAGATACTGGCCGGAAATCACGGGGTCGTTGACCGCGATATCCTGCAGCTCACCTTTGTTGAGGGTGAAGGAGCCGAAATAACCGGCCGCATCGCGGCCGATGACGGCGGCTTCAACAAAGGTATAGTCCTCGTGTGTTTCTTTCAGCGCGAGGAATTGCTGATAAAATTCGTTTTTGTGCTTGGCTTCTTCATAATCGACGAGCTGCCCGTTCAGCCGGTCGACCTCCGCCTGCAGCGCTTCCACCTCGGCGGCCAGCACGGAGGAGGAGCGGAAAGACACCGGCAGATCGGAGAGCGCCGACGCCGTGCGGGCGGCCAGCCGCGAAACGGGACTGAAAAGCACGCCCGCAACCGACGTGAACGGCGAGGAGCCGCTGCGGGAAACGAGCGCAAACGCCGAGCCCGCCAGCAGCGCTGCGGCGATCACGGCGAAGATTTTGAATGCGGTGCTTTTAAAAACACGGATCATAAGAAACCCTAAGCCTTACATGTATTTTTTGTTGCGAACTTCGGAAAGCGATTCGTTCTCAAGACAGATGCCGCAGCCGTCCACGACGCAATCCAGGGGATTGTCCGCCACGTGGACGGGGATCTTGGTCTCGGATTCGATCAGTTTGTCCAGCCCGCGCAGCAGCGCGCCGCCGCCGGTGAGCATGATGCCGCGGTCAATGATATCCGCCGCAAGCTCCGGCGGGGTGCGTTCCAGCGTGGATTTTACGGCGTCCACGATCTGGCGAACGGGATCGGCCAGCGCTTCGCGCACCTCCTCGGAGGTGATGTCCACGTTTTTCGGCAGGCCGTCCATCAGGTTGCGGCCCTTGATGTTGACCGTGCCTTCGCCGTCATAGGGATAAGCGGAGCCGATTTTCACCTTGATATCTTCGGCGGTGCGTTCACCGATGAGCAGATTATACTTTTTCTTGATGTAGGAAATGATGGCTTCATCCAGATCGTCGCCCGCGATGCGGGAGGAGAAGGAGGTCACCACGCCGCCCAGCGAGATCACCGCCACCTCGGAGGTGCCGCCGCCGATATCCACCACCATGCTGCCGGTGGCTTCCGTCACGGGCAGACCTGCGCCGACCGCTGCGGCCATGGGTTCTTCGATCAGGCTCACAAAGTTCGCGCCCGCGCTCTTTGCGGCGTCATGGACGGCCTTCATTTCCACCTCGGTCACGCCGGAAGGCACGCAGATCAGTACCCGCGTGCGGGAAAACGGCCGGCGGTGCGCCGTGCGTTTGATGAATGATTCGATCATTTCGGCCGTGATCTCAAAATCCGCGATCACGCCTTCCTTCAGCGGGCGCACGGCGACGATGGAGCCGGGCGTGCGCCCGATCATCTCTTTTGCCTCGCTGCCGACGGCAACCACGCGCGGCGGATTGCTCTTTTGATCCACGGCAACGACGGAGGGCTCGCGGATGACGATGCCCTTGCCCTTGACGAACACCAGCGTGTTCGCCGTGCCGAGATCTATACCGATATCCTGGGTGAATAACATATCCAGCGCTCCTATATTCTACAGATTAGTTCACGAATTCAATGGTGTTGAGAATGGAGAGAATGTCCTCCATTTTATCATTCATGTTGCGGTCGGAGGTCAGCATGCAGGAATAGACGACGCCGTTATGTTCAAAGAAGATGTAGCCGAGATAGGAGGAGGCGCCCGAGCCGTTGTCCGGCACAAAGACGGAGAAGAGCTGCCCGTCCATGTCCAGCACCTTCACGCTGCGGTTGACATACTCCGTATCCGCGGAAAAGGCCTTCATCTTGTCGATCAGATCACTGGCCTGCTTCATGGACTGCGTGAGGTCACCGTCGCGCGTGGTGATGATCTTGATGATGTCCTTCGTGCCGTCGCGCTGGATCATCAGGTCCGAGCCGCTCAGGTAATCGCTCCAGCCATTGGGGATGTTCAGGCTGTAGTCGGGGCATTCGATGCGGTTGCCGACCACGAGCGCGCCGCGCAGCGCCACGGCCTGCGTTGCGTATTCGCCGTCATCGCCCTTGACGTTTTTGCCTTTTTCGTTCGTGACGAGCACGACGATGTTGCCGGCTTCATCGCGCTGAATGCCGCCGTCCTCGTTGGTGACAGCCGCGTAATCATACCCGCCGCCGGAGAGCACGGCGCCGTTTTTCAGCTTCGCCTTGCAGGCGGTCAGGCAGGTCAGCGTCAGCAGCATACAAATCAGAATCACAATGACTTTCTTCATGAGGATCGATCCTTTCTTCAGTCTCGGAACAGGCTCAGCCGTTCAGCGCGGCAAAGGCCGCTTTGTTGTTTTTATAAAGCGTCTTATAGACCTCAAAGCTGCGGTCATACACGTCTTTGTTTTGCGGATTGGGGCGGAAGGTCTTGCTCGCGGGGATCAGCTTCTTCGCGTCGGAGATCTTGTCGATCACGCCGAGCCCGACCGCCATGATGACGGCCGCGCCGACCGCGCCGACGTTCTGCGGGCTGTCCACGGTTTCGATCGTGCGGCCGGTGACGTCCGCGAGGATCTGGCAGGTGACGTCGGAGAGTGCGCCGCCGCCGACGAAGCGGATGGTGTCGGAGGTCTTGATCTTCTTATCCTGCGTCTCCATGAACCAGCGCAGATGGTAGCACACGCCCTCCAGCACCGCGCGGATCAGCTCGGTCTTGCCGGTGTCAAGGCTGATGTTGAAGAACATGCCGCGCGCGTTGGGATCTTCAAACGGGCAGCGGTTGCCGTGGAGCCACGGCGTGAAGATGACGCCGCCGCTGCCGGCCGGGATCTCGCTGACCACCTTGGAAAGATAGTCGTAAAGATTGGTGTAAACGGTTTCCTTGGACTCCGCAACGTGCGTTTTCTCAAGGAAGATGCCGATCTCATCCAGCGCCAGATGATCCTTGACCCACTCCAGACATTTGCCGGCGGTTTCCAGCTCGGCAAAATAGTTGAAGGAATCCGGCTGCGCGCCGACAATCGCGGCGATCATTGCGGAGGTGTCCACGATGCTGCGGTCCACCACGGTGGAGCACCAGCCGCTCGTGCCGCTGTACATGTGCGTGTCACCCATTTCGACCGCGCCCGCGCCCACGCCGATCAGCGAAGCGTCGCCGCCGCCGCCGAAGACGGCCGTGCCCTCCGGCAGACCCAGCTCGGCCGCCGCCTGCGCGGTCAGCCCGCCGACCTTCGCCGTGCAGGGCACGATCTCGGCCAGGTGCTTCATATCCACGCCCAGCAGCTTGCAGACCGTTTCGCTCCAGCAGCGTTTGCCTTCGCGAATATCATAAATCAGCGCGCCGAAGGCGGAATCGGGCGTCATGACGCATTTGCCGGTCATGCGGCAGATGATGGATTCCTTGACGTCCAGCCATTTATAGATGCGCTTGAAGTTTTCGGGTTCGTTGTCCTTGACCCAGTTGTATTTCCAGACCGGATCCTTCACGCTCGCGGAAACCGCGCCCGTGATGATGAGGGAGGGGATCAGCTTTTTGATGTTTGCGCCGGCGATCTGCGGGCCGTAAGCCATGCCCTCTTTGATCTGCTTTTTCGCGCGCTGATCCATGTAGCTGAACGCGCGGCGGACCGGTTTGCCGTCCTTGTCGACGAGCACGAGGCCCTGCATCTGGGAGCAGAAGGAGATGCCCTCCACCTGGTCGGGCCGGATCTCGCACTGCTGAAAGATCTTCTTCGTCGTGGCGCAGATCGCGTCCCACCATTCATCGGGATCCTGCTCCGCGCCGCCGTCCGGCAGGATATAGAGGTTGTAGCCCTGCATGGCCGCGCTGATCAGCGTGATCGTTTTGTCGATTTCAAACAAACAGGACTTGACGCCCGTGGTGCCGATATCATAGGAAATCACGAATTTACTCATGGGGACCCTCCTCTTTTTTTGGACGGAACGGCTGCGCAGCGTGTCTGCGGGCACTGATCCAAGATAGAATCATTATAAACGCTTTCGCGCGGAATTACAAGAGGAAAACGGACGAAACATAAAAATTCACAAATTAATTATAATTATAATAAAACGGCGCGTTTGAATGAACGCGCCGCGGGAAAACAGGATTCTATTCTGCGTCCTCCAGCTTCGGCAGACCGAAGCGCACGGAGGTTCTGGGCTTCGGCGTTTCGATCGCGCCGCCGAAGATCTCCTTCATCACGCTGCACAGCGCGGCGTTTGCCTGCAGATTGGCCGACGACATGGCCGCGCCGCATTTTTGCGTCAGCGTCTTGTAATCGTCCCGGACCAGATCCGGCGCGTCCCCGGTGAAGGATGCATACAGGCAGCCGCGCTCGCCGAAGAAGCCGGCAAAGCACAGACCGCCCCGGTCGGCAAAGGCGGCCAGCGCGCCGGCGGGATCGTCCCGGCCGCTGACCGTGACAAAGCAGGGCAGCGAGTCCGGCAGCGCCCGGGCGAGCGCTTCGCGTCCGGCGGGGGAGAGGGCGCGGCAAACCGCGGCGGCGGCAATATTTTCACCGCAGCCGGTCAGATCGATCGCCGGATCGCCCGCGACCGGCAGGAACAGCAGGCAGTCGGGATCGGTCTCGCGCAGCGTTTTGACCAGCCGGCAGCAGAATTTCTGCAGCAGCGCAGGCGCGTCTTCCCGGTCAAGCCCGGGCAGCGCGGCAGGGTCAAGCAGCCCATAGCCCGCGACGGCAGGCTCGTTTTTATAATGCGCGGCGATCTGCAGGCACTGCCGCAGCACCGCGTTGCGCGCCTCGAAGCCCGCTTTGTTGTTTTGCAGCAGGGCAGGGGGCAGCGCCGTGAGCACGGGCAGCACGTAAACGCACGCGGCGCGGCAGCGCTCGACCAGCGCGTCGAGGGCGGTGAAATCGATGTCGTCGCGCGCATTTGCCTTTTTGCACAGACGGTCGCTGCGCAGCGGGAGCTGCACGCAGTTGACGCCCATGCCCCGGAGCGTTTTCAGATCCGCGTCGCTCACCGCGCCGAAACGCTCCGCCTGCAGCAGCTGCTTTGCGCCGTAGGCGCCGAAGCGCTTGACCAGCGCCGGTTCCGCCTCCTCCGGCGGGC